>CAZIQC010000008.1:0-16016 GCA_964541335.1 uncultured Oscillospiraceae bacterium | reverse complement strand
CAGCTTCACAAAAAGGGCGTTCTCAAGGAATGTGAGATAGAGCTTCTCGGAACAGACGCAAACAGCATAGAATGTGCCGAGGATCGCGAGCGTTTCAAGGAACTGTGCGAAAGAATAGGCGAGCCTGTGGTACCCTCCGAAATAACCTACAGCATAGAAGAGGGTAAGGCAGCGGCAAACCGCATAGGCTATCCCGTGATATTGCGCCCGGCGTTTACCCTGGGCGGCTCGGGCGGCGGATTTGCCGATAATGATGCCGAAATGGAAATAATGATGAAAAACGCGCTCGCGCTTTCACCTGTGCATCAGGTTTTGGTGGAGAAGAGCATAAAGGGCTACAAGGAGATAGAGTATGAGGTAATGCGCGACGCAAACGACACCGCAATTACCGTTTGTAATATGGAAAATCTCGACCCAGTAGGTATTCACACGGGGGATTCGGTGGTTGTTGCGCCGAGCCAAACGCTTACCAACAAGGAATATCATATGCTTCGCGACAGTGCGCTTAAAATAATCCGCGAGCTTGACGTTAAGGGCGGCTGTAATGTGCAATTTGCGCTTGACCCGCAGTCGTTTAATTATTATGTGATAGAGGTTAATCCGCGCGTGTCGCGCTCGTCGGCATTGGCGTCAAAGGCAAGCGGCTATCCCATTGCACGCGTAAGCGCAAAAATAGCCGTGGGATTAAATCTTGACGAAATTATGCTTGTAAATACGCCCGCTTGCTTTGAGCCTGCACTTGATTATATAGTAACTAAAATGCCGCGCTTCCCGTTTGATAAATTTGCCTCGGCGTCAAATGTTTTAAGCACGCAGATGAAAGCCACGGGCGAGGTAATGAGCGTGGGCAGAACTCTGGAAGAGAGCTTGCTTAAGGCGATACGCTCGCTCGAAACGGGAAAAAACCATATTCATATGGAAAAATTCGACTCCGAGCATATGTCAACGGACGAGCTGCTCGAATATATAAAAGAAGGCACGGACGACCGCCTGTATGCAATAGCGCAGCTTATGTGGATGGGTGTGGATCATTCGCGCATATGCAATATAACGCAGATAGATATGTTCTTCCTCGACAAAATCAAAAACATTGTGGATTTCGAAAAAGAGCTTGAGAAAAATCCCATGTCGGAAAAATATTTGCGCGAGGCAAAGAAAATGGGCTTTTCCGACTCGTACATTGCGGAGCTTTGGAAAACGGGCGAAAAAGATATTTACGATATGCGTATAAGGGAAAATATTTTCCCCGTGTATAAAATGATAGATACCTGCGCAAGCGAATTTTCAAGCTATGTTCCGTATTTCTATTCCACATATGAGGATGAAAACGAGTCGGTTGTATCCGATAAAGAGAAAATAATCGTGCTTGGCTCCGGTCCGATAAGAATAGGACAGGGCGTGGAATTTGACTATTCCACCGTACACGCCATTCGCACAATTCACGCCGCGGGGTATGAGGCAATAGTTATAAACAACAACCCCGAAACCGTTTCCACCGATTACACCACGGCCGATAAGCTGTATTTCGAGCCGCTTACCGTTGAGGACGTGATGAATGTCGTGCGTCTTGAAAAACCGATCGGCGTTATAGCAACTTTGGGCGGACAAACGGCGGTAAACCTTGCCGCACCGCTTGCCGAGCGCGGCGTAAAAATTATCGGCACGGATTGCCGTGCCATAGAGCGCGCCGAAGACCGCGACGAGTTTGACAGCTTGATAAAATCTCTCGGAATACCGAACCCCAAGGGTGAAGCCGTAACCGATACCGAGGCGGGCAAGGCGGCGGCAAAACGCATAGGCTACCCCGTGCTTGTGCGCCCGAGCTTTGTGCTTGGAGGAAGAGCAATGGAAATAGTGTCAAACGAGGAGGCTCTTTGCCGCTATTTGAAAACTGCCGTTGAAATAGACGAAAAGCGTCCAGTACTTGTTGACAAATACATTGTCGGCAAGGAGGTTGAGGTGGACGCCGTGTGCGACGGGGAGGACGTGTTCATCCCCGGCATAATGGAGCTTGTCGAGCGTACGGGCGTGCACTCGGGAGATTCCGTAAGCGTTTATCCGCCGTACAGCATATCGGACAAGGTAAAGGAAACCATTTCGGACTATACACGCCGCCTCGGACTCGGCATAGGAATTGTGGGACTGTTTAACATTCAGTTTATAGTGGACGAAAACGATAACGTGTTTGTAATAGAGGTAAACCCGCGTGCCTCGAGAAGCGTGCCTTTCCTTTCAAAATCCACGGGACAAAACCTCGTTGCCACGGCAACCCGCGCAATGCTCGGCGAAAGTCTGAAAAAGCAGGGAATAACAAATATGTGCCCGCCCGAAAAGGAGGGTCACTACGTAAAAGCCCCCGCGTTTTCGTTTGAAAAGCTTTCGGGGATAGACGCATACCTTTCGCCCGAGATGAAGTCCACGGGAGAGGCAATCGGGTACGATATGCGGCTTAATCGCGCGCTGTACAAGGCATTGCAGGCGTCGGGCGTAAAGATGAAGGACTACGGCACGGTTATAGTAACACTTGCCGACGAGGACAAGGAGGAGGCACTGCCTCTTGTTCGCCGCTTTTATGAGCTGGGCTTTAATATCGAGGCAACTGCGGGCACGGCGGAATTTTTGAAAAAACATTCCATACGCACGCGTGTGCGCGGCAAGCTCAGCGAGGGCAGTGACGAGATTTTGCAGTCGATACGTGCGGGTTATGTAAGCTATATAATCAACACGCGGGCAATCCTTTCGGGAGTGCATTTTGAAGACGGCGTTGCAATTCGCCGCTGTGCCGTGCAAAACGGCGTTACTATTTTCACCTCTCTCGACACGGTGAAAATCGTGCTTGACGTGCTGGAGGAAAGCAGTCCGTCAATATCGACGATAGATACTCTTGAAAAGCAAAACCAAAATTAAGACAATACAAAAGCCCCGCAGTCTGAAAATGACTGCGGGGCTTTTGGTATTTTGTCGCTTTATTTTATTTTTTTCATATAGCTTTTTGTTTCCGCCGCAACAACGCCGCTTAACGCAAACAGCGCAATCAGGTTGGGGAACGCCATCAATGCGTTTACTATGTCCGCAAGCGTCCATACGAAATCCGCCTTAAGATACGGACCTACGAATACCGCAAGAATATAAAGTATTCTGTATGTAAGTATTACGTTTTTCTTTTCGCCGACAAGATACTGCAAGCACTTTTCGGAATAGTAATCCCAACCGAGAATGGTTGTAAATGCGAAGAACACAAGGCTTATCATAAGCAGGAACGTGCACACTTCCGTCGGGAACGGCAAGCCCTGTGCAAATGCGTGCGACGTTACCTGTACGCCGGAAAGCGTTTTGTCCATTGCGGGCTTGTATGCACCCGTAAGAACTACCGAAAGCCCCGTTATCGTGCAAATAATGATTGTGTCGAAAAATGTGCCCGTCATACAAACAAGTCCTTGGCGAACCGGCTCGTTTGTTTTTGCCGCCGCCGCGGCAATGGGTGCGGAGCCTATACCCGATTCGTTTGAGAAAATTCCGCGGGCGATACCGTTTTGCATAGCGGCCTTCATCGTTATGCCGACCGCGCCGCCGAATACCGCCTTGGGGCAAAATGCGCTCTTTACGATAAGCACGATTGCGGCGGGAATTTTCGTGACGTTGCAAACAAGAAGAATAATACCGCAGGCGAAATACAGCACCGCCATAAACGGAACGACAACCTCCGACACCTTGGCAATGCGCTTTATACCGCCGATGATAACAAGTGCCGCAAAAAGAGAAACGAGTATGCCCGAAATAACCGTGGGCCACGCGTAATTCATTTTGCCGAGCTTAAACGCAAGCATATTTTTTTCGGGGTCGAAAAAGTCTTGCACGGCGGCGGTGATACCGTTTATCTGCGTCATAGTGCCTATGCCGAGAATACCGACCAGCATACCGAAAAACGCAAACAGCTTGGCAAGCCATTTCCAATTTGCGCCGAGACCTTTTTCTATGTAGTAGAAAGGTCCGCCCAAAACCTTGCCGTCCTTGTCAAACTCGCGGTATTTAACAGCCAACAGTCCCTCGGCATACTTTGTTGCCATACCGAAGAATGCCGCCGTTTCCATCCAAAAGAGCGCTCCCGGACCGCCCGCGGCAATTGCCGTTGCCACACCTACGATGTTGCCCGTGCCGATTGTTGCGGAGAGTGCGGTGCACAGTGCGCCAAAGCTTGTTACGTCACCCGCGCCGTCTTCCTCGTTTTTGAGCATATAGCGCAATGCCTTGGGCAGATGCTTTATCTGCACGAAGCCCGTGCGCACGGAGAGCAGCACACCCACCGCCAAAATAAGCGCAATGAGCGGAATGCCCCATACCCAGCCGTCAACAACGCTTAAAACGTCGTTAATTCGATCAAAAATGCTTGTTTCCATATCGTTTTCCTCCGTAAAAAAAGTTGCCGACCCGTAAAACGGACGCGACAACGCAAAAAAACACGCATAACGCCTTCGTCCTTTTGCCTGAGAGTTTCGGTTGCTACACCTTGCCCCTTCGGCACTCAATCAAATGAGCTTCTCCGAAGTTCCCTACACCGCCGGTTGTTATCCCTGCGGTTTTCACGGGTCGTTTATTAAAATACCTTTCTTTTATACCACATAATCGGTGTCGTGTCAACACATTTTTACAAAATTTGTATTTTTTAATCGTAAAAGCGTGTTTTTTGGTTACGCTTCGGTTGCGTGCGTCGTCGCTCCTTGGATTATCGAATGTTGCGGTTATCTTTTGTACAAACGGTTAATCGATTTGTAAAAGTCGAGATCGACCGCACGGAGCGCGTCCGTCGTTAAACGGAAGCACCAGTTCCCCTCCGCTGTGCCGGGGTGGTTCATACAGGTGTCGCCACCGAAGCCGCATATGTCCTGTACGGGAACAATTGCCGCCAACGCCGCCGAACGCCACAGCGTGCGTACAATACAGCGTATAACCTCGCTTTTCGGTCCGCCCGCGCCCCAGTCGCCCGCAAAGCCGCAATAATCGAGAGCATAGCGGCGTGTTTTTTCGGTTGCTTCCCACAGCCAGCCCAATATGGTGTTGTTATCGTGCGTGCCCGTGTAGGCAACGGTGTGCTTTCCGTAGTTGTGCGGAAGATGTGTGCTGTCATCATCGCCCAAAAATGCAAACTGCATAACGCCCATTCCCGGGAACGCACATTCTTTTAAAAGAGCACGCACGTCATCGTCCGTATCACCGAGGTCTTCCGCAATGATAAAGGGGCTGTTAAGCTCTTTTTTTATTTTATCGAACAGCTCGCTTCCCGGTCCTTTGCACCATTTTCCGTCCTTTGCGCTTTTGCCCGCGGGGATTGCCCAATATGCGCAAAATGCGCGAAAATGGTCGATGCGCACCGCATCGCACCGCGAAAGCATAATCTTAACGCGCTCTGTCCAAAAACGGTAGCCGTCCTTTTTAATGTTGCTCCAATTATAAAGCGGATTTCCCCACATTTGACCGTCCGCACAGAAATAGTCGGGCGGCACGCCTGCGCAGTGCGTCAATCCAAGACATTCGTCGAGCAGAAACATTTTCGGCTCGCACCACACGTCGGCACTGTCGTATGCGGGATATATCGGCATATCGCCCACAATGCTTATGCCGAGAGCATTTGCATACGAGCGAAGAGCACCCCATTGCCGCGCAAATACCCACTGTAAAAATATGTGGTAGAGAATATCGGTTGCGTGTTCCTCCTCAAATTGCGCCAGGGCGCGTGCCTCGCGCCGACGAAGCGGCGCACTCCATTCATACCACGGCTTTCCGCCGAAAAATTCCTTGGCGGTGCAGTAAACGGCATATCCGTGAAGACGGGGATTTCCTTTGTCGAACGCGCGTATTTCGCGCAAAGCGTTGTCGTCAAGTCTGGAAAACGCGGCGCGGAAAACAGCGGGGCGGGTTTTTTTCAGTGCGTCGTACTGTGTAACGTATACGTCGGAAAAGCGGCAACAATCCAGCTCCTCACTTGTTAAAAGTCCGTCGTCATAAAGTGCTTGCGGGTCGATAAAAAGCGGATTTCCCGCAAAAAGACTTTCGCCCGAATAAGGCGAATTGTAAAAATCGCACGGACCTATCGGCAGTACCTGCCAAAGACGAAAGACCCCCTCGTGCAAAAAATCAGCAAAGGCGCGCGCCTCGCGCCCGAGCGTTCCTATGCCGAACTCCCCGGGCAGAGATGATATGTGGCAAAGTACGCCGCCGCATCTGTCCATTAAAACAACCTCCCGATAAGATAAAATATAAAAGGAACAAATACCGACGGAAGCATATTCGCCAAGCGAAGCTTTGTCGGATAAAGCAAATTAAGCCCTATTCCCATAATCAATATACCGCCCGTGAGCGACATTTGCGCAATTACGGTATCCGTCAAAAGCGGTGCGAGCACCGCCGCGCACGCGGTAATAATTCCCTGATAAAAAAGCACCGCAACCGAGGAAAGCATAACTCCTATACCGAGTGTTGACGAAAGAACTATCGACATTACCCCGTCAAGCAAGCCCTTTGTTATGAGAATGGACGCGTCGCCGTTTATGCCGTCTTGAAGCGACCCGACGATTGCCATCGAGCCGACGCAAAAAATGAGCGACGCGGTGATAAAGCCTTCTGCAAGATTTGCTCCGAGAGCGGAGAATTTTTTGTTTAACGTATTCCCGAGAGAATCGAGCCTCTTTTCAATGTTTAGCATTTCGCCCGCAAATGTGCCGATTGCCATCGACAAAACGGTAACAACCGTATATCTGCTGCTTACGGTGCCGCCATCCGTCGTGCATGCGGCGGTAACGATTCCGATAAGCCCTATGGCAACAGTGGATAAAGCCAATGCCTGAACGAGCGTGTCCTTAAGCCTTTCGGGTATTGCTTTTTTCAGGAATATCCCCAAAAGCGCCCCCGATATAATAAGCACCGTGTTTACGGCAGTTCCCAAGCCGACCATTGTATCAGTCCTTTCGCGTATATCTTTCATTTTATCATAAATCGAAAAATATACAATAATTATTTTGCGCATAAACCGTAATTTTTGCCGCATGGACAAATATACTGTAGTGTGGAGGCAAGCTGTATGGAAATGGATTTTTTTGCAAAATATATTCCGCCGCCCCTTACGGAGGCTCTGTTTTTTATGGGAACGGACGACCTGCAGGAGCTTCGCATAGCGGCAGACCGTTCAACCGCCGCGGTTAAGAACGGACGATTGACGGATGTCGGTATAACAATAACGGCAAAGGAGCTTCAATCCGTTGTCGAAAAAATGTGTAACGGCTCACTTTATGCCGCACAAGAAACGCTTACGCGCGGCTATATTACTCTTCGCGGCGGACATCGGGTGGGCGTGTGCGGAAGCGTTGCGACAAAGGGAGATTGCATAATGCAAATGAAGGAGGTCTTTGCCGTGTGCATACGCATTGCCAGAGAGGTGAAGGGTTGTGCGACCGGAATAATGCCGTATCTCGAATGCGGCGACAAGCTGTACAACACCCTGATTATTTCTCCCCCGGGGTGCGGAAAAACCACCGTTTTGCGCGATATTGCGCGTATCCTCGGAGAAAGGCGGCGCGTGTGCATTGCGGACGAGCGCTCCGAAATTGCCGCGCGCGATCGGCACGGCGGAGCGGACGTGGGAAAATACACCTTTGTGATGGACGGTATACAAAAACACGAGGGTATACGTATACTGGTGCGTTCTATGTCGCCCGAGGTTATAATAACCGACGAAAGCGGCTCGGAAAAAGATGAGCGCGCAATATCGCACACAATCAACTGCGGCGTTAAAATAATAACCTCGGCGCACGGCTACAGCGAAAAGGACATATGCGACAAAACCGCACTCGGTACGCTTGTCAAGCGCGGAGCGTTTGAAAGAATAATTGTTTTAAGCGGACGGCACGGTCCAGCCACAATCGAAAAAATAATCTCGGACGGGCGGGTGATGTGTCGTGTATAAGCCGATTCGTGCGGGAGTTGTATTTTTATGCTGTGTGTTTTGCGGTCTGCGCGAATACCGCGCCGCCGCCGCCAAACGCAAATTCTTTGAGGAAACGCTTGCCGATGTGCGCACCGTAAAAGCAATGCTTCGTGCACGGTGCGCGCCGCTTGACGAATGTTTCGCCGCAACGAGCGGTATTTTAAGACAAGCCGCGCAAGCCGTTGCGGGCGGCACGCCGCCGACCGTTGCCGTAAAAGAGCTTTTCGATGCGGCGGATTTTTTGGACGAGAGGGAAAAAATTTCTTTCTTTTCATTTGCAAACGGGCTTTGCGCCGCCGATTGCGACGGGCAAATAGCCAATGCCGAGCTTTTTGAATTGCGGCTTAACGCTCTTTGCACAGCCGCCGCGGGAGAAGGCGCGAAGCGGGGTGCGCTGGCACTTCGCGCCTCGGTGTTGGTAGGCTGTGCGGCGGCAATATTGCTTTTATAGGAGGGCTTATGGAAAACACGGACGTTGACTTAATCTTTCGCATAGCGGGAATAGGCATTATCGTGGCGGTGTTAAATCAGCTTTTGCTTCGCTCCGGGCGCGACGAGCAGGCTCTTATGACAACGCTTGCGGGACTGGTGGCGGTGCTTCTTATGCTTGTGGAGCGCATAGCGCGGCTTTTTGAAACGGTGAAAACGGTGTTCGGAATATGAATGTAATATCGATAGGCGCATTTTGCGTATGTGCGGCACTTCTTGCGCTCAGTGTAAAACAGCTTCGTCCCGATATCGGACAGGTTATCTCGATAGGTGCGGCGGCGGTGACGCTTTATGTAACGCTTCCGTACATAAAGGAGGTTATCGACGCGGTAAAGAGCTTTGCCGCATACCGCGGCTACGGTGTGTACTATATAGAACCCATAATAAAAATAACGGGAATAGCCTATATAACGGAGCTTGGAAGCTCGCTTTGCCGCGACTGCGGAGAAAATGCACTCGCCGCACGTGCGGAAATGGCAGGCAAGGTTGCTATATGTATTCTTACGGTGCCTATTGCACGCGAAGCATTTGTAAAAATAACGGAGATTATAAAGTGATATGAACAATGTGGCAATGCCCTCCCTCGGAAGCGACGCGACGCAAAGCATAGCCTCTCTTTTGGGCGATTTTTCCTTTTCGCAAGTAATTGAAGACATTCAAAACGGAAACTTTCGGCAAGACCCGCAAAGCATTTTCGATCGTGCGGTGCGCATTTTTATGGGCGAGCTTTCGGAAAGCTTGTCGCTCATCGGCGCATTGACGGCACTGCTTGTTATGTGTGCGTTCGTGCAAAATTTGCAAACCTCGTTTGAAAACAAGTCTACAACGGCCGCCGCGCATTATGCCTTTTTTGTGTACCTTGCGGCGATAAACGCCGCCGCATTCGAAACGGCTTGCGGCTACTGTGCGCAAACGGTAAACGACATAACCGCGCTGATTCACGGCATTGTTCCCACTATGGCATTGGTGGGGGCGGGCGGCGGGGCAATGTACGCCGCGGCGGCAAACCCGGTGATATTTTTTGTGTGCGGTGTGTATGCCGCGCTTATCCGCAAGGTTATAACGCCGTTGGTGCTTTTGCGTTGCGCATCCGTGCTGCTGTGCGGCATATCTCAAAACGAAAGTATGGGCGAATTTTCGGACATTTTTTCCAAGCTTCACAAAACGCTTTTGTCCTTTTCAATGTCGCTTTTTGCGGGAATTCTCACCGTAAGCCGATTTGCCGCCGTTTCATTCGACAATTTGTACGCGCGCGGGATAAAGTTCGCCGTTACAAGTGCAATACCCGTGGTCGGCGGCTCGATATCGGAGGCTATGAGCACCGTGGCAGGTTCGGCAATGGTTTTGAAAAGCGCGGTGGGCATAGCGGGTGTTATTATGCTGTTTGCAATATTTGCGGTGCCGCTGCTTCGGCTTGCGGCAATGTGCGTGGTATACCGTGTGGCGGCGGCGATAGCTTCGCCCGTGGCGGACAAAAGAATTATACGGGCAATTAAGCAAACGGGCGAATGTGTGGATATGTTGCTTGTGTCGGTTGCGTGTATGGGAATAATAATGATTATAGCAATAGCTTCGATAATATAGGTGAAATATGGGAGATTACATCATATATGCGGGCACGGTGATGACCGTCGCCTCTCTTTTAAACATACTGCTTCCGCACGGCTCGGTAAAAAACACCGCGGCAACCGCGATAGGCTTTGTTGTTATATCGGCGTTGCTTGCACCCTTGGGAAAGGGCGTGCCGCGCCTTGAGATAAAGCTTCCGACCGAAAGCTCCGCCACCGTGCGCTCCGCCGAGAAAGCTTACCGTGCACAGGTAATCGGCGAACATAAAAAAAACCTTGCCGAAATAATAGAAAAAAAGCTGAAACACGGCGGGCGTGCTTTCGTAGATACGGACGAAAACGGCACCGTGACCGCGGTTACGCTTTACATTCACGGCGACGAAAGCGGTGCGACGGCGTATATCGTAACGCAAATGGGTGTGCCGCGGGAAAGGATTGAGATAATATATGAAAATAATTGACAAAATTTTTACGGATAAAAATTACAAAAGCGGAATATATATATTACTGGCGGTGGGAATAATTATAACAATATCGGGCGCAATATTTGCCCCGACAACGCCCACCTCGCAATCGAACGTGCCCGAAACGCCAGCCGCCGCGGAAGAAAGCCTCGATGTAAGGCTTGAAACCATCTTGTCGCAGATATACGGCGCGGGCGAGGTTAAGGTGTTTTGCTCGTTCGCAAGCGGCGAAAAGGCGGTTTTTGAGCGCGACACCGACGGCAAGAGCAAAAAAACGGTTGTTCTCAATTCGGGCGGCAAGGAAACCGCCCTTGTGGCGCAAACCGTCCCGGCGGAGCTTGGCGGAATAATAATAGTGGCGGACGGTGCAAAAAATGCCGGGGTGCGTGCCGCGCTGATAAAAGCGGTGCAGGCGGTAACGGATGTTCCGCCGCACAAAATCGCTGTTTTTGAAAGGGAGGAGAAGCAATGATGATGGTAGTTAAGAAAAAACAGCTTGTAATAGCGGCGCTTGCCGTTGTTATGGGCACGGCGGGATATTTCGGGGCAAAAAAGGGCGAGAGTGCCCCCACGGCGCAAAAATATCTCGGGGAGACACAGCTTGTATCGAGCAGCGACACTGCCGATACGGATTTTTTCGAGCAGGCGCGCATAGACCGCGAGGCGGGGCGAAGCCGCAGTATAGAAACCTTTAATTCGCTTATCGAAAACGAAAGCGCGGACAGCGAAGCAAAGGAAACCGCCCAGCGCGGTATGCTGACGCTGGCGCAAAACACCGAAACGGAAACCGCCGTGGAAAATCTGCTCAAGGCAAGGGGCTTTAAGGACGCCGTGTGCTATATAAACGGCGATATGGCAAACATTGTTGTAAAAACGGAGGCGCTCGACGCGGCAAATGCCGCCGTTATTTCCGAAATTGTGGCGGAGCAAAGCGGCATTTCTCAGGACAAAATAAAAATAATGGAAATGAACTGAAAATTTAATGCTTGATTATTTCTTTCAATATGCTATAATATACTTATCGGGGAGCGGGCTTGGCACCGCACCGCCCGAATACATTCGCGAAAGGAATGATTTTTATGACTGAAGAATTTATCGCAACAGAAAACGGCAACATCAAAATTGCCGAAGAGGTTATAGTGCGTATCAGCGCAATCTCCGCAAGGGAGGTTGACGGCGTGGCGGCTCTCGGCTCGGGCGCGAGTATCGGAGATTTTATAGGCAAAAAAACGCCCGCCAAGGGAATAAAGGTTGAAACCACGGACGACAGAACTGTTATCGACGTTCACGTAACGGTGAAGTTCGGCGTAAGGATTAACGAGGTTGCGGAGCGCATACAGGAGGCTGTGAAATCTGCCGTTGAGGAGTATGCCGGTATAGAAAACTGCACCGTAAACGTATTTGTGGACGCAATAGAAAACGCCGCGGCGGAGGAAACACGAAAGGAAGAAAAATGATTACGGAATATACGAACAGGGGCGTTTGCTCGCAAAAAACCGTTGTGGAGCTGGACGCGGATAAAAAAATTAAAAGAATAGAAATTATAGGCGGGTGCAACGGTAATACCAAGGGGCTGAGTGCGCTTCTTGTTGGAATGGACGCGCACGAGGCAATCGCGCGTATGCGCGGCATACGCTGCGGCGGAAGACCGACAAGCTGTCCCGATCAGGTGGCAAACGCACTGGAAAAGGCACTGAGCGAGGCAAACGCATAAAAACGGAAAACTCGCAGTCTTGATATTTCAAGACTGCGAGCCTTTTATTTATAGGAAAAATGCTTTACTTTAAAATAACCGTATGATATAATTTATTTGCAGAAAAATATATCCGAGAGGGTTGATAAATATGAAAATTTTGATAGTGGATGACGAGAAGCTGCTTGTTAAGGGCATAAAGTTCAACCTTGAGCAGGACGGCTACGAAACGGAAACCGCGTATGACGGAGAAGAAGCACTGAAAATAGCGCGCGACAAAAGCGTGTCGCTTATTATTCTCGACCTTATGCTTCCCGGGATAGACGGGTTGACCGTTTGCCAAAAGATAAGAGAATTTTCCACCGTGCCGATAATTATGCTCACCGCCAAAACTGAGGATATGGATAAAATAATGGGGCTGGAGTACGGTGCGGACGATTATTTGACAAAGCCGTTCAACATATTGGAGCTTAAGGCTCGAATAAAGGCAATATTGCGCCGCACATCGGCACAGCAGGGCGTAACGCCGAAAAACACGGTAACGCAGGGCGGCATAGAGCTTGACTATAATTTGCGCAGAATAAAAATAGACAATAAGTCCGTGGAACTCACGGCAAAAGAGTTTGACCTGTGTGATTTGTTCGTATCTAACCCGGGCAAGGTTTACTCGCGGGAAAATCTTTTGGATATTGTGTGGGGCTACGATTACCCCGGAGATATACGAACGGTTGACGTGCACGTGCGGCGTCTTCGCGAGAAGATAGAACCCGACGCCGCTGTTCCCACATACATACTTACCAAGTGGGGAGTTGGTTACTATTTCAGAGAAAATTAAAGACGGTATGCAAAGCATCAGGTGGCGACTGGTGCTTACATACTTTATAATTATAATATTAACGCTGGGAGTAATAGGCGTGTATATCACAAATTCAATGCAACAGTACACGCTGAACCAAAAAAAAATACAAACGCTGTCCCAAGCAAATGTTATCGCGGGGTATATCGCGCAGTACCGCGACTTAAGCAACGAAAGCATTAACTATTTGCTTGAGCAACAGCAAATTGCGGGAAATTGCCGCGTGCTTATGCTCAACTGCGACGCAAAGGTTACGTACGATTCCAACAACGGACTTATGCAAAACAAATATATGCCGACCAAGGGAATACTGGACGCGATAAACGGAAACAACAGCTCGGATAAAATGCTCAATGCCGACGGGAAAAGCATTGTGTGGGCGGCGGTGCCCGTTATACGCGACAAGGCGGTAACGGGTGTTATTTACTATCAGGCTTCAGCCGAGGATACGGCGGATTTTATGAATCAGATACTGGCAACAATGCTTATGCTTGCCGTGCTGGTGAGCATTTTGGTGGGTGTGGTAAGCTTTGCGATGGCAAAAATCATAACGGCACCCATAACCGACCTTACCGACACGCTCGAAAAGGTTGCCGACGAAAAGGATATTGTACTTCAAAAAAACACCGGCGGCGAGGTAGGAAAGCTGATAGATTCCTTTAATAAAATGACCAATGCCATAAAGGTGCAGGAGCAAAAGCGCCAGGAGTTTGTGTCCAACGCTTCTCACGAATTGAAAACGCCGCTCAGCTCGATAAAGCTTATTTCGGACTCGCTTCTCAATGCGGATAACGCACCGCAGGAAACCGTGCGCGAATTTTTGACTGATATGAACGTGCAGGTCGAAAGACTTACGCGCATTATCGACAAGCTGCTTACGCTTACCCGTATGGACAACGGCGGCAGTGTATCGCGAATGGAGTTTGCCGTAACGGATTTGACGGAGCTTTGCTCGAATATATGCAAGGCACTGCGTCCGCTTGCGGAGCAAAAGCACATTGCACTTGAATACACGGCCGATGCCGCGGTTTATTCCAAGGTGGAGCGCGACCGTATTTGGGAAGCCGTTTATAATATCATCGACAACAGCATAAAATATACAAAGGACGGCGGCACGGTTTCGGTAAAGCTTGTCAAGGAGGAAAGCAACGTCGTAATTACGGTAAAGGATACGGGCATAGGCATTGCCGAGGGCGAAATCTACAAAATTTTCGACCGCTTTTACCGTGTTGACAAGGCGCGCGCAAGAGAAACCGGCGGCACGGGACTGGGGCTTTCGATTGCGCTCACCGCGGTGGAGCTTCACGGCGGCAACATCAAGGTCGAAAGCGAAGAGGGCGTGGGGAGCACGTTTTGTATAATAATTCCCATTACATTCAAATAAATCGGGAGGGAAAGCTATGAAAAGATTTACGGCGATAATTGTTGCGGCAACTTTGGTGTGTATGGCGGCGGGTTGCCGAAAAAGCGACACCGAGGAGGTGCGCGTGTATTTTTGCGACAAGCAACGAACCGCACTTGCCGAGGAAACGCGCCGCGTAAAATCAACGCTTGAAGCAAAAGACAAGGTAAAGGCGGCACTCGCCTTTATGACGGACGGACCGCACAGCGAAAAAAACGCTCCCGTTATATCCGAAAACGCAAGGGTATTGAGCGTCAACATTTCGGAAAAGGTGGCAACCGTCGACTTTTCGAAAGAATATTCCGAAAAAACGGGAACGGACGCGCTTCTTTTGCGCTTTGCCGCGGTAAGCACGGTGTGCTCCGTTTCGGGAGTGGACGGGGTTGTGATAACCGTGGAGGGTCAGCCGCTTAAATCCGAAAGCACCGGCAAAGAGATAGGCGTTATGACGCTGTCCGATATTGCTATGGAAACAAATGAGCAGGATTTGCAAAAAAAGGTTATAACGCTGTATTTCCCTTCGAAAAACGGCGATTGTCTTATCCGCGAAACGCGCTCTGTAGCGACGCAAAACACGCTCTCCGCCGAAAAAACCATCGTGAACGAGCTTATGAAAGGACCGACCGACGACAAATGCGTGCGCTCTCTTCCCGAAGAGGTTCGCCTTTTGAACATCGAAACAAAGGACGGCGTGTGCTACGTTAATTTCTCCGGAGAATTTGTAACCAAGATTTCTCCGAGCACCAATCAAACCACGCTTGCGCTGTACAGTGTGGTAAATTCCATATGCAACCTTGAAAACATAAACGGCGTATCGGTGCTGGTTAACGGAGAAAACGGCGTTGAATTCGGGAATTTTGTGCTGGATATTCCGTATGAGGCAAATATGGATTATGTAAAATAAAAACGAACGGAGGATAAATGTATGAAAATATCGAAAATTGCCGACCTTCTCGAAGCAACCGTATATTCGGGGGAGGAGCTTTCGGAGTGTGAGGTGTTTTCCGCCTGCGGCAGTGACCTTATGAGTGATGTTTTGGCATTTGTCAAGGATCAGGCACTGTTGCTTACCGGACTTGTAAACGGACAGGTTATTCGCACCGCGGAAATGATGGATATAAAGGCGGTTGTCTTTGTGCGCGGGAAAAAGCCCACGGAGGATGTAATAGACCTTGCAAGGGAGTATAAAATCGTGCTTATGTCCACCGAAAAACCGATGTACCCCGCGTGCGGCATCCTTTACGAAAACGGCTTGCACCCGGGCAAGGTGGGCTGATATGGACACCTTAAAACTGCACTACGAGGTTGACGGAACGGATTTCACCCTTGCGGGAGAGGCAAGCGGCAGTGTGAAAAAAACCTTGCGCACGCTCGGCTTTCCGCAAGAGGCTGTGCGCCGTGTTGCGATAGCAATGTACGAATGTGAGATAAATATGGTAATTCACGCGGACGGCGGCACGATTGACGTTTACATATCGCCCGAAAAAATCGTGATGATACACAAAGATCGCGGCCCCGGTATCGAAAATATAGAAAAAGCAATGACGGAGGGCTTTTCCACCGCAG
>CAZIQC010000007.1:0-16506 GCA_964541335.1 uncultured Oscillospiraceae bacterium | reverse complement strand
CAACCACCTACAACGGGGATATTTTCCCGTTTATGCGCCGCTTTATCGACGCGCTTACCGAGCGCGGCTACCGAGGCAGAACGGTGGCATTTGTCGAAAACGGCACTTGGGCGGCAACGGCGGCGCGCACAATGCGCGCTATGCTTGAAAAATGCCGCGACCTGACCTTTGCCGAAACAACCGTTACGATAAAAAGCGCGGTTGACGACGCTTGCGCCGAAAGCATTCGCGCACTTGCCGATGAGCTTGCGCGCTAAGCGGCTTCTAAAAAAAACATTACAACGCAAATGCCCTCCGCCGATACGGCAGAGGGCATATTTTTATTCCAAAAAATCCTTAAGCTTTTTGCTTCGGCTCGGGTGGCGCAGCTTGCGCAGTGCCTTTGCCTCTATTTGGCGAATACGCTCACGCGTTACGTTAAATTCGCCGCCGACCTCTTCAAGCGTGCGGGCGCGTCCGTCCTCCAGACCGAAGCGCAGGCGCAACACCTTTTCCTCCCGCGGGGTAAGCGTGTTGAGCACGTCCATAAGCTGTTCTTTAAGAAGCATAAAGGATGCCGCTTCGCTCGGGGCGGGGGCGTCGTCATCGGGGATAAAGTCGCCGAGGTGACTGTCCTCCTCCTCGCCTATGGGCGTTTCGAGCGACACGGGTTCTTGCGCTATTTTCATAATTTCGCGCACCTTTTCAAGGCTCATTCCCATTTCCGCGGCAATTTCTTCCGCGGTGGGTTCGCGCCCGAGTTCCTGCAAAAGCTGACGCGACACGCGCGTGAGCTTGTTTATCGTTTCAACCATATGCACGGGAATGCGTATCGTTCGCGCTTGGTCGGCAATGGCGCGCGTTATCGCCTGGCGTATCCACCACGTTGCGTATGTGCTGAACTTATACCCCTTGGTATAGTCAAACTTTTCAACCGCTTTTATCAAGCCAAGGTTTCCCTCTTGGATAAGATCCAAAAACAACATTCCGCGTCCGACGTATCTTTTCGCAATACTTACCACAAGGCGCAAATTCGCCTCCGTAAGCTTTTGCTTTGCCACCTCGTCGCCCTCCGCCATACGCTGTGCGTAAACTATTTCCTCCTCGGGTGAAAGAAGCGAAACCTTGCCTATTTCTTTAAGGTACATTCGCACGTGGTCGTCAACGTTTATTCCCTCCGGAACGGACAGGTCCTCAAGCTCCTTTTCCGAAATTTCGATTTTCTTTATTTCCTGCTCTATATCGCCCACAATGTCAATTCCGCGATCTTCTATTGCGTCGTGAAGCTGCTCTATCTTTTCGGTGTCAAGCTCTATTTCCGCGAACGCGTCCTCAAGCTCCTTTTCCGAAATCATTCCCTTGGGCTTTGCCTTTTCCATAATTTCTTTGAAAGCGGCTTCCGCTTTTTTTAACATTGCCTCGTTCATATTATTTACCACCCTTTTGCTTTTTCTCTTTCAACAGCTGTGAAATAAGCTGTATATCTCCGCTTTTTTGCGCCGCGGCAAGCCTTTCTTCGAAAATTTCCTCTTCAAGTGCGGCGGCAAAGTCCTCCGCCGCGTTTTGCGGATTTTCGGTTGCGGCTTCGCTCATAAGTATTGCCGACAGCTCCTCCTGATTATCTGCCATTGCGGTTAAAAGATACCTGTCGCACCCCGTCTTTTTTCCGTCGGAATAATAGCGCGCGGCATTTTCGTATATTTTTTTATGTATTTCGTCAGCAAAGCTGTGTGCGTTTATTCTTTCCTTTAATTTGTCGTACACCGCACAATCGGAGCAAATAAGTGCAAGCAAGCCTCTTTCGGCACGCATTCTGCGGCTGACCCTTGATTGCACAACGCCCGGCTGTGTGCCCACCGCCCTTTTCAGCTCGCCCAAAAGCTGCTTGTTTTTATCCTTTGAGCTTATCTTTCGCACCTCGGACAATATCGACTCTGTGCTTATGCCGCTTTTTGCCGAAAGCTTTTTTACATATATTTCCCGCTCCAGCGCACTGCCCGTTTGCGAAAACAAACGCGCGGCGTTTTTTATAAGCTCTATTTGCTGTGCGGGGTCATTCGTATCAACGCCGTAAAGCAGTGCGTCGAGCTTGTGCTCCGTCACCGTTTTGGCATTTTTTATAAGCTTTTCAAAGGCTTGTCCGCCGAATTTTTTAATGTATTCGTCGGCGTCCTTGCATTTCGGAATTGATATTACTCTAAGCCGTGTTTCAAATTCCGCAAAAATTTGCGCCGCACGGTCGAGTGCCTTTTGCCCCGCCTCGTCCGAATCGTAGCACAGATAAACCGTGCTTTTCGCGATAAGGCGCGCCTGGTCGCGCGTAAGTGCCGTGCCGCACCCCGCCACGGCACAATCCACACCCGCCTGGTGCAGGGAGATTACGTCCATATATCCCTCAACAAGGATATAATAACCGCGCTTACTTTTCTTTGCGATATTCAGCGCAAACAAATTTTTGCCCTTGTCGTACACCGCACTTTCGGGAGAGTTCATATACTTTGCCCCGTCGCCGTCGATAATTCTTCCGCCGAAGCCGATAATATTGCCGCGGGGGTCGATTATGGGATACATTATTCTGCCGCGGAAGCGGTCGTAGGTATGCCCCTTGTCGTTTACAATGCACAGCCCCGTTTGCACAGCCTCCTCGCGGCTTATTTTGTTTTTTTGCAAATGCTTAAGAAGCGAATCCCACTCCGGGGGGGAATATCCCAGTCCGAACGCCGCCACGGTTTTCCCCGTGAGACCGCGCCCGATAAGATAATTTTGCGCCGCAGTGCCGCCCTTTTCCAAAAGCTTTTCCCTGAAAAAACGCGCCGCAACGCGGTTTATATCGTACATTCGCTGTTTTTTTTGATGTGCCGTCGAGTCGGCGACACCGTTTTCGGGCAAAGCCACGCCGCCGCGCTGTGCCAAAAACTTAATTGCCTCGGCAAAATCAAGCCCCTCGGCATTCATTACAAATTGGATAACACTGCCGCCCGCACCGCACCCGAAGCAGTGATAAAGTTGCTTGTCCGCACTTACGTGAAACGAGGGCGTTTTCTCCCGATGAAACGGGCAACACCCCATATATCCGCTGCCGGAACGCTTTAAGCGCACATATCCCGACACCAAATCCACAATATCATTTGCCGCCGCAACCTCGGCTATAATATCATCAGAATAATACGCCATAAGCTCGTCCTTTCTTCAATGTGCTACACTTATATTTTACAAAAGCTTGCAAAATCCTCTTTTTTTGAGAAAATATTTTTGAATTTTTGCAAAAAAGCTCTTTACAACCGCCCTTTTATATGCTATAATACATTGTGTTATGCGGGAGTGGCTCAGTGGTAGAGCGTCACCTTGCCAAGGTGAACGTCGCGAGTTCGAATCTCGTCTTCCGCTCCAAAAATCCGTACACGTCAAGTGTACGGATTTTATTTATTACTTATTCCCTCTTCACTGTTCCTTAAAATTCCGCGTCGATTTTCGTAAAGTAATATGCAACAAATTGCAAATCAAAAAAGCTTCGCGGCGGCACTTTAACCGTTGCGAAGCTTTTTTATTATCCTTGCTTTTTTTCGAGAAAATTTTCCAAAAGCTCCGCCGCGCTCGCCACAAAGCCGAGGCACGGTCTTTGCTTGTAAAATTTTTCACTGCGCGGCGTGGGATGAGGCGTAATATCGTTTTTCTTCAGCCCCAAAAGCTCGCGACACACAACGGTGGAATACTGCTCCTTAAATTCGGCACAAAGAGTCTGTATCATTGCATACAGCTCTTTTTTCTTTCCGTCGTCGGCGGCTGAAGTGTAACCGTACAGCTCGCTTAAAACCATTGTCATACCGCTTACCGCGCCGCACACCTCGCGCATTCTGCCCATACCGCCGCCGAAGCCGGCACTGCGGCGCAGTGCCTCCTCCTCGGAAATATTCATTTTATCGGCGAATGCCGCAAAAACCGACTGTGCACAATTATACCCGTCGCAAAAATATTTTGCGGCTCTGTTTGCATATTCTCCCATAATCAGCAAACACCGTATGCAAGCATTGAGTCCGCAACCTTTTTAAAGCCCGCAATATTTGCGCCGGCAACCAAGTTGCCCTCCATTCCGTATTCCTTTGCGGCGTCGCTTGCATTTTTGTAAATATTGACCATAATCGAGTGAAGCTTTGCGTCAACCTCGTCAAACGTCCAACTGTAGCGCATAGAGTTTTGGCTCATTTCAAGCGCACTTGTTGCTACGCCGCCCGCACTCGCCGCCTTTGCCGGACCGAAAAGCAAACCGTTCGACTGAAATACCGCAATAGCTTCGGGCGTGGAGGGCATATTCGCACCCTCGGAAACGGCACAGCAGCCGTTTGCAACGAGCTTTTTCGCGCTTTCCTCGTTAATCTCGTTTTGCGTTGCGCACGGAAGCGCAATGTCACACTTAACCTCCCAAATGCAACCGTTTTCAACGTATTTCGCATTGGGACGATAGTTTACGTATTCTTTAATTCTTCCGCGCTTAACCTCTTTTATTTCCTTTACGGCATCAAGGTCGATACCCTCGCTGTCGTAAACATATCCGTTTGAGTCGGACAGCGCAACAACCTTACCGCCGAGCTGTGTTGCCTTTTGCGTTGCATAAATCGCAACATTGCCCGAGCCGGATATTACAACCGTGCTGCCCTTAAAGCTTTTGCCCACTGCGGAAAGCATTTCCTCCGTAAAGTAGCACAAGCCGAAGCCCGTTGCCTCCTTACGCGCAAGCGAGCCGCCGTAGGTAAGTCCCTTACCCGTGAGAACGCCCGTAAACTCATTTCTTATGCGCTTATATTGACCGAACATATAGCCGATTTCCCTTGCACCCACGCCGATGTCGCCCGCGGGTACGTCCAAATCCGCCCCGATATGGCGCGAAAGCTCCGTCATAAAGCTTTGGCAAAAACGCATAACCTCTCCGTCGCTTTTGCCCTTGGGGTCAAAGTCACTGCCGCCCTTGCCGCCGCCGATGGGAAGCCCCGTGAGCGAGTTTTTGAAAATTTGCTCAAAGCCGAGGAACTTTATAATTCCTTCGTAAACGGATGGGTGGAAGCGCAAGCCGCCCTTGTACGGACCGATGGCGCTGTTAAACTGAACGCGGAAGCCGCGGTTCACCTGAACGTTGCCGTTGTCGTCAACCCACGGCACACGGAATTTTATAATTCTTTCGGGTTCGACAAGCATTTCGATAACACCGCTCGAAACATATTCGGGGTGCTTTTCGATAACCGGCTCAAGAGACTCCAAAACCTCCATAACGGCCTGGTGAAATTCGGGCTCGCCCGCATTTCTTTTTTTCACTCTTTCGAGCAGCTCGATAAGGTATTGGTTTTTCATATATATCACTCCTAAAAATAGATTGACTTGCTCTAACTGAATTATTATAGCACGGCGGAAAAAAACGTGTCAATATTTTTTTACCTTGTTGCCGCGAAAAAGAGAAAAAAAGAACATTATGCGAAAAAAACAACAAAAATAATTAAAAATCGCCCGTTAAAAGCTTGCTTTAAACAAAAAACAAAACGAAAAAAATTTCTCGATGAATATTCCGCGCACGTATTCAAATAATAAAAAAAGATTTAACACGGTGTTAAAATTCGGCACGGAGGTTTTTTTTATGAAAGATAAAATTTTCGGCGTGCTTCAGCGCGTGGGGCGGTCATTTATGCTGCCGATTGCCCTTCTTCCCGTGGCGGGACTGCTGCTCGGGGTGGGAAGCTCGTTCACAAACGCAACCACGCTTAAGGCATACGGACTTGAGGGCATAATAAGCGAGGGCGGCGCGGTGTACGGCGTGCTTGACATAATGAAAAACACGGGCAGTATTGTTTTTGACAATTTGGCACTGCTTTTTGCGATGGGCGTGGCAATAGGAATGGCGAAAAAGGAAAAGGAGGTTGCCGCGCTTTCCGGCGCGATAGCCTATCTTATAATGAACAGTGCGGTCGGCACGCTTATTGCTCTGCACGGCGGCGAAAAGGCTATGGCGGCAAACTCCACGGGAAGCGTGCTCGGAATAACAACGCTTCAAATGGGCGTGTTCGGCGGAATAATCGTAGGACTTGGGGTGGCGGCGCTTCACAACAGATTTTATAAAATAAAGCTGCCGCAGGTGTTGTCGTTTTTCGGCGGCACACGGTTTGTGCCGATAATAAGCAGTGTGGTGTATCTTGTTGTGGGCGTGATAATGTTTTACGTATGGCCCGTTATACAAGGGTGGATTGCAAGCCTCGGCTCATTGGTGTTAAGGTCGGGCTATATAGGCACGTGGCTGTACGGCACGGTGGAACGGGCACTGATTCCGTTCGGCTTGCACCACGTTTTCTATATGCCGTTTTGGCAAACGGAGCTGGGCGGCTCGGCAATAGTGGACAATGCGGTTGTTCAGGGTGCGCAAAATATTTTCTTTGCGGAGCTTGCCTCAAACGGGACAAAGCATTTTTCCGTGGCGGCAACGCGCTTTATGGCGGGCAAATTCCCGTTTATGATCTTCGGGCTTCCGGCGGCGGCATATGCAATGTATAAGGCGGCGCGCCCCGAAAAGAAAAAAGCCGTGGGTGGCTTGCTTCTTTCGGCGGGGCTTACCTCTATGATTACGGGCATTACCGAACCGCTTGAGTTTACCTTTCTTTTCGCCGCGCCCGCGATGTATGCGGTTCACTGCGTGCTGGCGGGGCTGTCGTTTATGCTTATGCACATATGCGGGGTCGGTGTCGGAATGACGTTTTCGGGCGGGCTTATCGACCTTACTCTTTTCGGTATTTTGCAAGGAAACGCAAAAACAAGCTGGCTGTGGGTGATAGCGGTCGGCGCGGTGTATGCGGTGCTTTATTTCTTCGTTTTTTATTTTATGATAACCGCGCTTCGCTTAAAAACGCCCGGGCGCGAGGATGGCGACGAGGAAGCAAGGCTCTACACCCGCAAGGATATGAATACCGATAAAAAGAAAACGGCGCACGACACCCGCAGTGCACTTATACTGAAAGGCTTGGGCGGAAAAGGCAACCTCTCCGACATAGATTGCTGTGCCACACGCTTAAGAATAACCGTTAAGGATGCCTCCGCGGTAACGGACGAATATTTAAAGCAAAGCGGCGCGGCGGGAATTATAAAAAAGGGAAACGGCGTGCAGGTTGTGTACGGTCCCGGGGTATCGGTCGTAAAATCAAGTCTTGACGATTTTCTCGAAAGCGAGGCGGCGCAAAATCCCGATGCCCTTTTGGGCGAATTTTCACTGCCGATAAAAGAAGAGAGCGCCCCCAATGCTTCTTTCGGGAAAATGCAAATATTTTCGCCCCTGGAGGGAGAAATACTTCCGCTCGAAAAGGTCGACGACGACGTGTTTTCGCAAAAAATCTTGGGCGACGGCGTGGCGGTGCTTCCCTCAAAGGGCAAGCTTTATGCCCCGTGTGACGGCACGCTTACAACGGTTTTCGATACGGGGCACGCGGTAAACCTTGTTTCCGAGGAGGGGTGCGAAATTCTTCTCCACATCGGGATAGATACGGTTAAGCTCGGCGGAAAATATTTTACCGTGCACAAAAAAAACGGCGACCGTGTAAAAAAGGGTGATTTGTTGATAACCTTTGACCTCGACGGCATAAAAAAGAGCGGATATTCCGCGGCAACGCCGATTGTAATTTGCAACGGCGAGGATTTTGCCGCCGCGGTTATTAAAAAAAGCGGAAAGGTATGCGTCGGGGACAAAATTATCGACGCGAAAGGAAAGGACTGATTATATGAAAACTTTTACCTATACAATTAAAGACAGTGTCGGCATACACGCACGCCCCGCGGGGCTTTTGGCAAATACGGCAAAGCGGTTTGACAGCGAAATCACCCTAACCAAGGGCGACCGCACGGTGAACGCCGCAAAGCTTATTATGCTGATGAGCCTCGGTGTAAAATGCGGGGAAACCGTCACCGTTACCGTAAACGGAAGCGACGAAGACGAGGCGGTGCAAGCAATGAAAAAGGTTTTTTCGGACAATCTTTAAAAGGAGCGAAGCAATGCTAAAATTCAGCGGAAAAGGCGTGTGCGGCGCAATAGCCGTGGGAAAAGCAACGGTTCTCGAAAGAAAGCCCGCGCACGTGCGACGATACCATACCCAAAGCAACCACGCGGAAATGGAGCGCGTGAACGCGGCAAAGCGGCTGGCAAAGGCACAGCTTAAGGAAATCTACGACAAGGCTCTTCCCGAGGTGGGCGAAACAAACGCAAGCATATTCGAAATTCATATGATGTTGCTCGACGACGAGGACTATAACGAAGCCATCGAAAGCATTATTTTCGGGCAAAGCGTAAATGCGGAATATGCCGTTGCCGTAACGGCGAAAAACTTTTCGGATATGTTTTCGTCAATGGAAGATGCGTATATGCGCGCGCGTGCCGCCGATATTAAAGACGTTTCCGACAGACTCATTGCCTGTATGACGGGCGAGCCTGCCGCAAGCGAAAGGATAGCCGAAAAGTCGGTTATATGCGCGCACGACCTCGCCCCCGGCGAAACGGCACTGCTTGACAAGCAGTGTGTGCTTGCCTTTGTTACGGCGCACGGCTCGGTAAATTCACACACGGCGATTTTGGCACGCAATATGAACATTCCCGCGGTTATCGGCGTGGGAGAAGACTTCTTGAGCGCCGTGAAAAACGGCGACGTTGTTGCCGTGGACGGAACAGCGGGCGAGGTTGTGCTCAATCCCGACGACGACGTACTGCGTGCCTATGATGAAAAAAAGACCGAGCTTGACAACAGACGCGAGCTTTTCAAAAAGCTTAGGGGCAAGGAAAACATAACTCTTGACAACAGAAAAATAAATATCTATGCCAATATCGAAAGCACGGACGGCATAGGCGCGGCACTTTTAAACGACGCGGGCGGCATAGGTCTTTTCAGAAGCGAATTTCTGTATATGGAAAACACCGATTACCCCACCGAGCAACAGCAGTTTGACGCATATCGTCGTGTTCTCGAAAGTATGGCGGGAAAAAAGGTTATAATCCGCACGCTTGACATAGGAGCGGACAAAAGCGCACCGTATTTTAAGCTTGAAAAGGAGGAAAACCCCGCAATGGGGCTTCGGGCAATACGGTTGTGCTTAACACGCCCCGAAATATTCAAAACACAGCTTCGCGCACTTTACCGTGCCTCCGTTTACGGAAATTTGGGCATAATGTTCCCGATGATAACAAGCGTTGACGAGGTGGATAGGATTTTGTCCTTGTGCGAGCAAGTAAAATCAGAGCTTGAAAAAAACGGCATACCCTTTGACAAGGGCGTTGAAACGGGACTTATGATAGAAACCCCCGCGGCGGCAATCATCAGCGACCGTCTTGCCGAAAGGGTGGACTTTTTCAGTGTGGGAACAAACGACCTCACTCAGTATACCCTTGCGTGCGACAGGCAAAACCCGCTTACGGAGGAATTTTGCAACCCACATCACGAGGCAATACTGCGGCTGATAGAGTTATCTTGCAAAAATGCCCACAAGCACGGCGCATGGATAGGCATTTGCGGCGAGCTTGCCGCCGACACCTCGCTTACGAAAGAATTTTTGGAAATGGGTATTGATGAGCTGTCCGTGTCGCCGCCGTATATACTCCCCTTACGCAATACCGTGCGAAATATCGATTTAACCGAAAATAACGGTTGACATTTGCCGCCCGTTGTTGTAATATGAGAATGATTTTCAAATTGCAAAGGATTTGCGGCTTATGAAATCGGATTACAATACCAAGCAAAAAAAGCTGATACTCGACTATATAAAATCCCGCGACGGGGCTACGAGCGCCGCGGGAATTGTGAGCGCGCTCAACGCAAGCGGCGAGCGCATAAGCCCCGCCACGGTGTACCGCCGTCTTGAAAAAATGGTGGACGAGGGGATTATCCGCAAATATATAACGGATAAGGAGGCGTGCTTTCAGTATGTGGGCAACGGGTGCAACGGGCATTTTCACTTAAAATGCACACTTTGCGACAGGCTGTTTTGCGTTGACTGCGACTACCTGTCCGGAATGGAAAAGCACATATTGAGCGAGCACGGCTTCACGGTGGACAACAGGCGCACGGTTATGTACGGCGTTTGCGGACAATGCGCAAAAAAGGGAAACGGTGGTATTTGATATGGAAAAAATTGTTCGGGTAAAAAATTTGTCCGTTAATTATGACGGCAAAAAAATATTGGAGAACATAAGCTTTGACGTTGAGGAAAACGACTTTATCGTAATTTTCGGCGAAAACGGAAGCGGAAAAAGCACCCTTGTGAAAACGCTTCTTTCGCTTAAGGCTCCCGCCGCGGGAGAAATTGTTTTTGCCGACGGTATGAAAAAAACGCAAATCGGCTATTTGCCCCAGCTCTCGCAAGCGCAAAAGGACTTTCCCGCCTCCGTCGGCGAGGTGGTTTTATCGGGCTGTATAAACAAGCTGGGTCTGCGCCCGTTTTACGGAAAAGCACTGCGCACACGCGCAAGGGAAAATATGCGTCTTTTGGGAACGGAGGAGCTGTACGGAGAATGTTTTCGCAACCTTTCCGGCGGGCAACAGCAACGCGTGCTTTTGGCACGTGCGCTGTGCGCGGCGCAGCGACTTCTCGTTTTGGACGAGCCGGTGTCGGGGCTTGACCCCGCGGCAACGGTTGATTTTTACGACGCAATATGCAAAATAAATTCTATGGGCACGGCTGTAATTATGGTGTCGCACGATGTACACAGTGCGCTGTCCGTGGCAAAGCACGTGCTTCATATAGGAAACAGGGAGGCTTTGTTTTTCGGTACTCCGCGCGAATACGAGCAAAGCTGTCCCGCGGAAAGGAGCTGACAGATATGGGAGAGGTTATTTCGGCTGTATTTACATATTCTTTTATGCTTCGCGCGCTTATTGCGGGCATATGCGTAAGCCTGTGCGCGTCGGTTCTCGGGGTGGAGCTGGTTCTCAGGCGCTACAGTATGATAGGCGACGGACTGAGCCATGTTTCGTTCGGTGCGCTTGCGGTTGCGGCGGCGCTTTCGGCTTCTCCGCTTGCGGTATCGATACCCATTGTTGTGGCGGCGGCGTTTGTGCTGCTTCGCATTACGTCGAACAGCTCCGTCGGTGCGGACGCGGCAATAGCGATATTTTCCTCGTCGGCACTTGCGGTGGGTATAATCGTGACAAGTCTTACCACAGGAATAAACACCGATATATGCAATTATATGTTCGGAAGCGTTTTGGCAATGAGCAAGACCGACGTTTACATAAGCGTGGCGGCGTCGACAATTATTTTAATTTTGTATGCCCTGTTTTACAACAGAATTTTTGCACTGACCTTTGACGAGGGCTTTTGCCGCGCAACGGGAATGCGCACCGGACTTTACAACAGTGCAATGGCAATTCTTACGGCAATTACCGTTGTTTTGGGTATGCGTATAATGGGGGCGCTTCTCATTTCAAGCTTGATTATTTTCCCCGCGCTCAGTGCAATGCGCGTGTGTCGTCTTTTTAAGGGCGTTATTCTTTTGTCGGCATTTATCGGCGCGGTGTGCTTTTTTGCGGGACTTATTATTTCATATGCAATGCAAATTCCCGTGGGCGCAAGCGTGGTGGCGGTGAATTTGGCTGTGTTTGCTTTGTGCCGCGGCGTGGGCGCAATAATACGCCGATAAAAGAGGCGACTGTAAACAAGTTTACAGTCGCCTCTTTTTTTATTTTTGTCGGCACACAGTCACAAGCACATAACAAGCGTTCCCACCGTGATAAGCACACACCCGATAAGCGATCGCGCGGTGAATTTTTCGTTGAGAAACACAAATGCAAATATAAGCGTCAATACCACACTCAGCTTATCTATCGGCACAACCTTCGACGCCTCGCCGATTTGCAACGCACGGTAATAGCAAAGCCACGACGCCCCCGTTGCCAAGCCCGACAAGGTCAAAAAAATCCAGCTTTTTCGGCTTATATCGGCGATTGTGTTCAGACTTCCCGTAAGAAGCACCATTGCCCACGCCGCAACCACAACCACCGTTGTGCGGATTGCCGTTGCCGTATTTGAATTTACGCCGTCAATTCCGATTTTTGCAAGTACGGACGTAACCGCCGCAAAAAATGCCGACATTAATGCGAAAACCGCCCACATATTTCTCCCTCTTTTCTTTTGTAAAATTCAATAAACGGTTATGCCCGCTTAAACGCAATATCTCGCACAACCTCTCCCGCGACAATCAAGCCGCACACCGCCGGCACAAACGCCGTGCTTCCCGGGACGGGTCTTTCTCTTTGCGTACAGTCGTCATTGTACCTCGTAAGTTCCTGCTTATGCACGGGTGCAACGGGCTTTTCTTTTGAATAAACAACCTTAAGTGCGGGCACGCCGCACTTTTTAAGCTCGCGGCGCATTACACGCGCAAGCGGGCAAACCGTTGTTTCGTAAATATCAGCCACCTCAAAGCGCGTGGGGTCAAGCTTGTTGCCCGCCCCCATCGCGCTGATTGTACGTATGCCGTCAGTGTATGCTTTTTTTGCTATTGCGAGCTTTGCCGCCACGGTGTCCACCGCGTCCACAACATAATCGTATTTTGAAAAATCCAAGCCGCCGTCATTGTCGGGAAGATAAAAAAGCTTGATTGCATTAACCCTTGCCTCGGGATTTATTTTTAAAATACGCTCCTTGGCAACATCTGCCTTGAAGTACCCCACGGTGTCCGCAAGCGCGTATATTTGCCTGTTTATGTTTGTGGGGCTTACTGTGTCGTTATCAATCAGGTCCAAAGCTCCTATGCCGCTGCGTGCCAGAGCCTCTGCCGTATATCCGCCGACGCCGCCCAAGCCGAACACCGCCACACGCGCTTTTTTAAGGTTTTGCATTGCTTCCTCGCCGAAGAGAAGCTCAGTTCTCGAAAAAATTTCTTGCATATTGTTTGCCGCCTATCTTTTAACATCACCTATATCGGTGACAATTCTGTAGCCTATACGCTCCGTTCTTTTTTTTAAGTCGTCGACGCACTGTGCCGACTCCTCCCCTGTGCAGATTTTGTTTTCGTAAAGGCTGTACAGCTCGCGCACACCTACGGGCGAAAGATTGGGCATAACCACATTCGCCCCCGCGCACAAGCCCTGCTCCCGCCCTGTTTTTTCCAGCGTGCCGAGAGCCGTTGTTGACGGGATCAGCGCATACGGAAACATAAGCCGCAATATCGAAATAAGCTTAACAGTGAGCTTTACCGAGCCGTTTTCAAATGACGAAAACGGTGTTGACGGGTGTCTGATGAAAGGTCCTATGCCGATCATATCGGGAGAAAGTCTTTGCAAAAAGCGCAAATCCTCCGTAATGTTCTTTGTGGTTTGATACGGACTTCCCACCATAAATCCGCTTCCCACCCGATAGCCGATTTCCTTTAAATCGTACAGACAGCGAATTCTGTTTTTCAAATCCATATTGTGCGGGTGCAGCTTTGCATAATGCTCGGGCGACGCCGTTTCGTGCCGCAGCAAATACCTGTTTGCCCCGGCATTAAAAAGTGCGGCGTAACTTTCGCGCGGTCTTTCTCCCACGGAAAGCGTAATCGCACAATCGGGATATGCCGTCCGTACGGAATACACAATATCGCACAACACCTTGTCCGAAAAGAAGCCGTCCTCCCCACCTTGAAGCACAAAGGTTCTGAACCCGAGCGCATATCCCTGCTTACAGCAGTCCATAATGTCCGCCTTGGTAAGGCGGTATCTGCGGGCATTTGTGTCGGAGCGGCGTATGCCGCAGTACAGGCAGTCGTTTTTGCAGTGATTTGTAAATTCAATCAATCCGCGAATATACACCTTATCGGAATAGATTTTTCTGCGCACGGCGTCCGCCGCCGCGCGCAGGGCGGCATCATACTCGCTTTTTTCAAGCAGTGCCGCAAGCTCTTCGTCGGAAAGGTTTTTTTCTTTTTCGAGCTTTTTTACAAGCTCCATACACTCACCCTCTTGTTTTGTCAATCCGCGAATATGCGGTAGGTTTTCGTTGCACGCAAAATGCCCTCGGCATTAAATGCCATTGCCGTAATATCGATTGCACTGCCGCCATAGGGGGACAAATCCACACTCACACTGTACGGTGCGGCGTACGCCGTCGCAACGTCCGTGCCGTTTATGCGATACACAACATAGGCAATATCATTATGCACGGTTTTTATATACGCGGCAAGCTCCGTTTGCCGTGCCTCGGCGTGCACATTTGTGCCGAGCTCGTAATACGCACTGCCGCGTTGCCCCATCGCGCTTATGTAGCCGTCGGACGAAATTCCGTTTTTGTATGCTGACAAATAGGTGTCGTTTGCCGACAAGCTGAAGCGGTAGCGTTCACGGTCGTTATCGTAAATATACACGGCACGCACCTCGGGATATTTTATCGGCAGATATGTGTAAAACTCGTAAAGCTGGCGCGACGAAAAGTCCGTAATATCAGCCATTGTGTTATAATCCATATACGACGCGCCGCCCTCGGACACGATAATGGGCTTTTTGTAGGCGTACATCGAGCAAATTGTGTCAAGCTGGCTGCTCCAACGGTTGCGGTCGATACCTTGCCCCAGGGGGTCTGTTTCGGGCTGGTGATTCATATACGAAGAAATTCCCACAAAATCCACATATTCGTCGCCTGGGTAATATGCCGCAATATTATTCGACGGGTAAAAATTAACCGACCACACCACCGCCGCCGAATTGGGCGCATATTTGTGGAAAATATCCGCAACAATGCGGAACTTCTCTATATACAAATTGCAGTCATCGGTATACCACGGACAGCTCTCCTCGTTCATTTCACTGGCAAAGCGCACGTAGTATTTTACGCCGCTTTGCTCCATATATTGCGCCGTTTGCACATAGCGCGCATCCTCGGCGCATATGCTCTCAAGACTTTGCGGCTCGATGGCTATTTGCATTATTTTGTTCTTTTCACGCGCTTTTTCTATATGCGAATCGTACAGCGACAACGACACACTGTCGGGAAGATACAACAAGTAGCTTGCCATATCCTTTCCGACCAAGCTCGGGAATGCATCCATATAAAAAGGATTTCCCGTGGATGGGTTATGCACAGCCCTGTCGCCCTCGGCGTACGCTCCGAGGTATACGCCCGTTTTTTGCTCCGTTATATTACCGAAAGCTTTTCTCGACATATAATTTTCGTTATCGGTTTTGGCATATATTTGCGCGGACGACGATATTATGGAGCTTCTGCGCAAAGCGTCGATGGTTTCTTGTTCCTTGCCCATCTGCGTCCAAAACTGCGCTTCGCGCTTGAAGCATTGCGCCGCCTCATCGTTTAAATTAAGCTCCGCATAACATTCGCCCAGGTGCTTGTACATCACGGCGTTGCTGTTACCGTCGTTCGCCGCCAAAAAGTCGGGGGCAAGTGTGCGTATCGTATTTATTGCGTCGCTGTATTGCGCCGCCGCCTTTTGTAAGAGTGCCTTTTCCCACATTTTCCATATTGCCGCCGAGCCGACGTGGCTTTGGCTGTTTTCTATGTTATATATAAGGCTTCCCGCACTGCCCTGTGTTATATGCACCGCACCGTCCCATTCAACCTGCGCGTCAAGTGCTTCGGCAACTATTCTTATCGGCAGATATGCACGATCGTTTCTCAGCATTGCCGCGGCATCGTTCTCTATGCGCGTGCCGTTTCGGTAAATGCAACTCTCGCCGATTGTACAGCAAACCGTTGTTTCGCCCTTTGTGACAACGGCGGTTTGAAGCGGCTCATCCCAAACGACCTCCGCACCGAGACTTTCCATAGTTACTCTGAGCGGAACCATCGTTCGTCCGTTTTCCACAAACGGATAGCCCGTGTAGTCGTTAAATGCCACCGAAACGCCGTTTACGGTCACGTCCGTGGCATATGCCGTACACACAGCTGTGCCGACGGCAATAATTGCCGCAAGTATTGCTATAAATTTTTTCATTCCTTTTCCTCCTTTTTTTACACCGTAAAATCAGCGAACGATTTAAACGCCGACATTGTTTTGGCGATATACTCACTGCGTTCGCACGATATATTTTCGTTTTGCTGAAAATGCTATATAACCTCATTTCATTCGGTTGCGATATGATATAAATTTCACAATCTCGTGCCGTAAGGCACATATCGCATTGCAATGCAATATATCGCACCCATAGGGTATATCGCAAATCCCGCCGGGAGTTCATATCGCTGATTTCAAGCTTTGCTTGAAATCATTATATACCATTGCAAACATTTTTTCAATAATCGAGGGCTTATATTTCATATTTTTTTACTTTATCAATTTTTTTAAAAAAATGTATTGACAAATTTTTAATTTCGTACTATAATAGGTCAAGTCAGCGGATTAAGCGTGTCGAACGGCACGATATACCTCTGATGTGACGGTTACATTCGGCCCGGTAGTTCAGTTGGTTAGAACGCCAGCCTGTCACGCTGGAGGTCGTGGGTTCGAGTCCCATCCGGGTCGCCATAAGCTGCCCTAGCTCAGCAGGCAGAGCACTTCCTTGGTAAGGAAGAGGTCGGCAGTTCGAATCT
>CAZIQC010000006.1:0-16888 GCA_964541335.1 uncultured Oscillospiraceae bacterium | reverse complement strand
ATACGTATCAACCAAAACAAGCTGTGTTGTTTTTCCGTTATATCCCGTGTCGGCAATGATAAATCTGTCGGTTACGGGGCTTTGCGCAAGGTGCAAATAGCTGTAATCGTTATTCACGTAACATCTGTCGTCGCCGTTTTTCGACACCGTGAGTATGCCCCCCGGACCTATCTCGCCTTTGTTTATTGCCATAATTATACGCTCTCCGTCATACGACCAACCTTCGTGACTGACCTTTTCGCCGGGGACGGTGCTCGTATATTTTTTTTGCTTGAATACATTTGTATATGTGTTTTTTTCCGTATCGAGAAGCCATATTCGGTCGGCACAGCCGTTTTCGTCAATACCGTTTCCCTCATGTGCAAAAAGAACCAAATTATCGTAAACGGGGTTTATATTCATATGGTCGGGCGCATAAGTCGCCGTGGCAAAGCCGTATCTGTACGAAAGCGTCCACTCTCCCGTGGCAATATCCATTATCGGGATACGCTCCTGTATTCGCCCCGAAATATCGTTACTGTATCCCTCAATACTGAGCTTTGTTTCCGCGTTATTCACCTGTAACAGCATTACCACGCTTGTGTAGCAGTCGGGAAGTGTGCCGACAATTTGCTTTGTACAGGTCTTTTCTTTGCTCGGTGCGCTTTCCTCTTCGTTGTTGTCGGTGTTGTTTTCTTCTTCGATTGCGGCTTCGTACCGCTTTATGATTTCTCCGGTTTCGTTTATGTAATATAATGCACCGCTTTTTGCCGTCGTAACCAAATTCGCACCGTATGCCTTATCAATATATTTGTACGTGCCGCGCTCCGTGTCATATTCGAAAATTCGATACGCGTCGTCGTAAAAATAAAATGCGTGCGCTCCCGCTTTCCACACGGGCATTGTATAATAGCTTCTCAATGCGTTGTTTCCGTTTAAATCCATCACGTTGTAGCTTCTGCCGGTTTCGCCGTCCGTAACGGATTGCGGCATTGCCGTTCCGCTTGTGCGGTTATCGAAAATCACGGGTGCGCACAGGGGCGTAAGCGTTGCTTTGCTGTCAAGGAAAAAGAATTTTAAATCCACGTTTTCCTTTTCTTTCGGCAAGTCAATACATTCAATTGCGGTTCTCATCGTTGCATTTTCCGCCGTGGTCAAATTCAAGGCTTGCACGGAGAACAGCTTCTTGTTTTTGTAAACGGCGGCAACCGTTATCGGTTCGCAATTTTCCGTTTTGTCGGCATTATACAAAAAAACGTTTGCAGACAGCTCACATTCGTCCGTTGCTTCCTCCAAGCCGAAAATTTGTCCGTTTTTTCCGCCGACAGTCACGTCGGCAACGGTGCGGGCATCGCTCTCGGCGAAAAATTCGTCCACATACACCGTGCCCATATTTTGCCCGTAAGGATATATTGCCGCTTGCGTAATTGCGGTGCAGTGTGCGTTTTTTTGCGTTTTTTCCGCGCCGTGATAAAACGGAATCGGGTCGGAATTAAGCACCGCTCCGTTCAAAAGCACGTCATACGTCTGCTTTGCGGCATTTGCCCTTACCGTTAAATTCATATAACGGTTTCTCTTTATTTCGTACGACAGCACAATCCGCTTCGAATTGCCCTCGGAATCCAAATACAAAACAAACAGACTGCTTGCATTCTCCGAATAAGCCGCCTGTATTTCGGCGAGCTGTACCACCGCCGCACTGTCGCTGTATGTTCCGAGCAAACGGCAAATGAAAAGCGCACTGCCGTCGCCGACGGGTTTGTCCGTTTTCAGCTTAAAGCTCGTTGTAACGTCGTGCTCCGGCGGAGCGGAAAAATAAAAGCGGTTGCTTTGGTTTTCCGTTCCCACGGTTTCGCGCGATACCTTCATTACATATTTTTCACCGTCGCGTGCAATATATGCCAGTCCGTCCCGGTCGGCATAGGTTGACGGCTTCCATCCGCATTCCGCAATGGTGTACGCGGCTTGTCCGACGCTTTTCGGATAGTAAAAATTATCCGATTTATGCACCGCGGTGTGCTTGCTTTTAACAATAAATTCCAGACTTTTTTTTCTTTTAACGCCGCTTTGCGAAACGATTGTTGCCGTCAACACTGCCGTTTCGTCCCGTTCGCCGCGCGTTACAACGCCCGTATTTGAAATACGCTCTTCGTTGTCGCTTTCAAAGGTCACGCTGACGTTGTTTTGCATAAGCTCGGCAAACTCCGTCAATGACAGGTTGAGGTTTTTCGTGATTGCGTCTTCGGCTTCGCCCGTTAAATATTCGCTCGAAAGCCTGCGTTGTATTTCCTTTGCGGAAAAATCGCTTGCGCCGTATTCCCCCGTTACCGACATATCGTCTATGCAGAGTGTCAGCCCGTTTTTCGAAAGTCCCGGCGAAAACTCGATTTTGCTTAAGGTGGTTTCCGTGTTTCCCACGGCACAATCGGGAATGTTGGCATTTACAAGCACGTCGTCTATGTAAAGGTTCATTGTTTTTTCATCAAGCTTTATTTCCCAACGTACAGAAAACCATCTGTCGGAAAGCTCTGTCGTTGCTTGCGGAACAAGGGTTTGCCCTTTTCCGTTCGGCATTGTAAAGCGAATTTCTTTTATGACGTCGTTCTCAAAGGCGAAGCGCAGATTTAATTTTTCACTTTCACCCAAGGTTAAATCGATGTCGTAAATCTCGTCCTCCGTTGCGGACATTGCCATTTTCAGTTTCATTGCCAATGTAACCGAACCGTCGGGCATTGCGTCGGTAAATTCGTAATACGGGCGGTCTTTCCACAAGTCGCATTTCAAAAAATACCCCGCTTCGTCCTTTGAAACGGTTGCCGCCGCGGTTTTGCCGTATCGTGTTTCCCAAACGGGCAAATACGTGCCTATATCGCGATTTTCGTACAACGGATAATAAAAATTGTCGTTGTAATATACATATGTTTTTTTCGACGCCACCGTAAACGGAAAGCTTTTTTCCTCTCCGTCTTGTGTTTTTGCCGTTAAAACCGCCGCCTTGTCGCACGCTTCGTCGCGCGCAACCTCGCCCGAGGGGGCAATCGCCTCGGGGGCACTGCTTTCCCACGTTACGGCTGTGCCTCCAATCTCCGTCGGCAATGACAGATTTTTCGTAATACAGCCGCAGACCTCGTCCGTAAGCATTTCCGCGGTAAGGCTATCCAATGCTTCGTCCGCCGAAAATACGGCGGACGGCACAATCGCACATACAAGCGCTGCCGCAAGTGCCGCGGCTTTAATCCTTTTAAACATTTTCCCTCTCCTCGCGGTTTTAATCAAACCGTTAAATTAAGACTTTTCCCGTAATTTTTAAGCTCGAAATTTTCCACGTATTCTATCTGGCGAAGCTTCCATTCCAAATGCTCGCGATCGCACATATATTCCATACTCGGCTCCCAACCCAAGCGCGAATCCAACTCCACGTATTCAATCGCTTTTTTAACGTTTTCTCTTTCGTTCGAAAGAAGCTGTCCCATTTCTTTCAAAACCAAGCCCAGACTTTCCTTGTCACGGTAGCAATCAAACCTACAGATGAGTGTGTGCCAATATTTGGCGTTAATGCCCGTTTGTATATAACAGGAAACAAATCTGCCCATATTCAGCAAATACAAATAATCATCGTTGGCATTTTGAATATTTTGTTCCAAACTTTCGATGCCGCTGTCAATCAGCTCTTTCATTTTTTTCAACGACTCTATCTCTTTCCAAATGCGCTCTCCTATAAGCGTTGTTCGTCCGTGAAATTCCTCGCAATAGCTCGGGACAACTATTCCGTTGCCGAACATTGCATACGGTGCGGCGGGAATTTGCACCTGCACCTCCAAATTGAACGGATATGACGGACCTACGCGGAATGCCCCGTATTGATCCTCGCCGCTCGGCACAATGCACGGTGCGGCATCGCTCCAAAGCTTCAGCGCGTCATTAACCGCTTGCATATGCTCTTCTCCGAAATACATTTTAAGAACGTTTTTCAAAATATGCTCGCAGCTTTCGGGGGTGTCCGTTTCGGTAAAGCACTGCTGCGACAACTTGCTTATAAATGAGGGATATATTCCGTAATGATGGCTTTCCATAATTCCGCACAATCCCCATTGCTCCGCCGCGTTTTTCATACTTGCGTAGCGCTTTATCCATTGATACGGCGCGGGCTGATACGGCGTCACACCGAAATCCCAGCTCATACCTGCGGTGTTTGTCATTGAATAAAGCCTTATTCCCGCTTTTTTTGCGGCTTCCGCCTCTTCCTTGAATATGTTGCCGCATTCCGCACGCCCCAAGCTGTAGTCCGACACGTATTCCACCGCACCGTCAAGCTCGAATTGCTGTCCCATCTCAAATGTAACGAGCAACGAAATGTCTTTCGGCATTTTTGAGATAAGGTCAACGCGATCCTCCTTGGGCGTTTGGTTGAAATTATAAGTCCAAAAAACTATGTCCGCCTGCGGATTATATTTGCGCGACACCTTTTTTATAACGTTAACAAGGTCTACGTAATCCGAGCAGGCATAGTAAAACGACGTTTTTTTGATTGAGGGAATTCCGTCGTCCGAAACGGCTTTCTTTGCCACGCGCGGGTCATTGCTCGGAAAGCATACCGACTCCCCCACCAGCACAACGCCCTTAAGGCGCGGACAGGCTTTGAAGAGCTTTCCGTACGTTCCCTCGTAAAACTCCTCCGCACCCTCGTCGCAGGGATTTACCTCGCTTTTCATATAGCTGTAAGCGTAAACATCTATGCCGTAACGTGCGGCGCGGTGTATAAGTGCGTTAAAGTCCAAAAAACCCGCGGGAGAAATGTTTGCCGCCTTGGTAAACACCAAAATCGCGTCACGCCCGTGGTGTGCGATTGCGCTCAAATGCTCGTTGGGGTAATCGTCGAGTCCGTAGCCGGAGTGTACCATTTGCGGAGAATACATCGGCTTTCGCGAAAAGCTTCCCTTTTTCAGGAACGGTGCGCGGCGCATACTCATTAAATCTTCAAGATGGTAAAGCGCCTGTGCCGCTCCGCGAAAATCATATGCACAAATAAAAACGCTCTCTCCTATTTCGGTGCGATAGGCGCGGTAACACATATAATCTCCCAGGTCGATATGTTCGTTTTTTGCCAAAGTAATGCAAACTGCCCGCTCGCCGTATTGCGGCTTGCCTTTTTTTATTCTTGCCGATACATTCATCGACACAAACAAATAATCGACAAAATCCGTTGCCGCGGTGTATATAACCTCGTCGGCGTAGTCAGGTATGTATATAACGGTGCCGTCGATTAGTTCAAGCTCATCTTCGGCGGGCAGAAGTGCGGTATTTCTTATATCCTTGCGATGAACCTCAAGCATTCTTTTTTTGAAATCATAGTTTTTTTCTTTTTTTAACATAATTGTCCACCATTTTTCCCTTTCTCTCTATATGTATATTTTTTGACAATCCGCGCACCTGTTTTCGATTTTATTTTTATGAATTATATCACCCGCGGCATTTCATTTCAATTACATATCTGTAATTGTCACAAAAAACGTTTTTTGACATTAAAAACGGCGGGGCTGTGCAAGCAGCCCCGCCCAATAAAATCAATCCATTTTTATATCGGTTAAATCCGCCACGGTATCGTTTTTTTCCGCGTCGTACATTTTCCAAATAACCTGCAAGCTCTTAAGCGCCGTTCTGCCGTCGGTATCGGGCTTTTTGCCCGTTAAAATACATTCCGTGAAATGCTTTATCTCGTGCTGTGTCTGCTTTGAGAGCACGTCCGCATCGCTTTGCTTCCATATTACGCTGAACTCCTGCGAATTTTCCGCTCCGAAATCGTGTTCGGCATTCTTGTCGTACAGTCTTATCACGCCCGCCATACGGTCATATTCCAAAAGTCCCTTTTCCGTCATAATCTGAAAATCGTATCCCAGGCGTGTGCCGCGCGCGCCCCAGGTTGCCCCGTGATAGCCGATTGCGCCGTTTTCGAATTTTATCATCGCCGCGCTTGTTCCCTCCTTCAAAAGCCACGGCGTTCCCACTCTTGTACCGAAATGCATTCCCTTCACGGGGTTGCCCAAGAACCACAAAAGCAAGTCTACGTAATGGCAACCGTGGCTGAAGAACTGCCCGCCGCCGAGACGCGCCGTTGAGCCCCAATCTCCCTCCTCGCAAATTGTAAGCTGTTCCGTCCAGACCGACATTTGTATAATCTTTCCGAATTTTCCGCTGTCAATCAGTCGTTTTAATTCCACAACAGCTTCCCAATAACGCACCGGGTATGCGCACATAAGCACAACGTTTTCTTCCTCGCAGGTTTCTATAAGGCGCAAGCACTCCTCCTCGGTGTTGCAAAGCGGCTTTTCCATAAGCACGTGCTTTTTGTTACGGGCGAAAAACATTCCGCATTCAAAATGCAAATCGTGCGGCAAAGCCACCAGCACCGCGTCCACATAATCAACCATTGTTTTATAATCTGTCGTTATGTACGCGTTTTTGTAATCCGCCGCCAGCTCTTCGGCGCGCTCCGAAATAATGTCCGCAAATGCCGTAACCTCAACATTGTCGAGAAGCTGTACCCCTTCGATGTGATTTTTCATCATTTTTCCGCAGCCGATAATTCCGAGTCTTATCTTTTCCATTTTTATCAATCCTTCCTTTCGGTTTTGTTGTTGTCATTATAACACCCTTGCGCGGCGTTGTCTTTAGCCGTTATGTTCTTTTTTTTGTCCGTTTGGTATCAAATATCGAAAAAACATCTTGAAAAATTTTTTTGATATACTATAATGAAAAAGTAGTATGGGAGGACTGACTATGAAGCCGATGAAAGAAACGCATATATTTAATGTTTTTAATGTGGAGACGCTTGTCGGAATGTATTATGCCGCGTTCGACAATTTGCCGCCCGGCGAAAGCAACTGCGTAAGCTACGACTTTTGTCAGCTTGTGTATGTCGACAGCGGCTTATACAACTGCCGACTTGACGGCGTGGCGCATACGCTTTCTCGCGGACAGCTCATTTTTTGCAAGCCGCATTCAAAGCGGGTATCCGTTTCGCATAAGGAGCTTGTGGTGGCAATTATAAGCTTTCGTTGCAATTCCGAAGCCGTTTTTTCTCTCCCGTCCCCGGTCTTCACTCTTTCCGATGAGCTTCGCGCGGCATTTTCCGAAATTTTTACGGAGGGTATCACTTCATTCGAGCGCATTCCCGAGGAAAGACCCTTTTGCGGTGTTGAGCCGAAGGACGGCGTTTCCACCTATGAGCTTCAGTCGTTAAAAAATCGGCTTGAGCTGTTTTTACTCGATTTATGCAAAGCCCAAAGGCTTACCTCACAGTGCACGCCGCTCGGGAAAAATCAGTTCAATCATTACGAGCGGCAGCTTCGCAGGATTGAAGAATTTTTGTACAGCCGCATAAACCATTCTCTCACAACAGATGAAATTTCCGCGCAAATCGGTCTTTCGAAAAGCACGATTAAGCGCGTTTTCTCCCACACCGTCGGTTGCGGCGTTATTCACTATTTCAACAGGCTTAAAATAAAAGAGGCAAAACGCCTTATTTGCGAAACGGATATGCACTTTTCGCAAATATCCGACTTACTCGGGTTTTCCGATATTCATTGTTTTTCCAAAGCCTTTAAGAAAGCAACGGGACTTTCTCCCCGTGCATATGCCGCGTCGGTATTAAAAGACTATCCCACATTTCGCTGATACCGCGGCGCGTTTCCCACGTGTCAAAATTTCGTTTTTGTGCCAATATGCTACAATTCATTGAAATTAAATCCGCCTTATTTTATAATACGTACAGTATTTGAAACAAGGTGGTATTTTTATGAAAAGAATTATCTCGGCGTTCACCGCTCTTGCCGTACTGTTTTCGGCGTTTTCGTTTTGCGCGCTTGCCGCAAACGAAAGCGTGCTCGACGGTTTAACCGCGGAGCGGCTCGTCAACAATCTTCCGTCACTCGTGACCGATAACCTCACTCTTCCCACTTCGGTTGACGGCGTACCCGTTACTTGGGTCTCCTCCGACGAGGGCGTTATCGCGCTTGACGGCACGGTTACGCGCGACACCTACGACGAAAAGCCCGTCATACTTACGGCTTCTGCCGCCGGCGCGAAAAAAGCCTTTAACTTTACCGTTGCGCCGATGACCTCCAACGTAATTTATCAGGACGCGTTTTATTATCCCGATTGGAAAGGCAAAGACTTTTTAACCGCCGACACGGGCAATAAAATCGGGTGGAGTAAGCTGTGGTCATCCTCAAACAATCACCGTATCGATACGATAAAGCGCGATAATGAAGATAATTACGTGCTCGCAAAGAACGGCGATATTACCGAAAGAACAATATATTCTTTGCCGAAATCGCCCGACACAGTCACCGTTTCGTTTGATATTTATTATAATGTTGCCGACACTGACAGTGCCATATATGACTATGATTTTCATTTGGACAACGACACGTATTTTTATCTTCGTCACAGTTTAAATACAAGCGGCAGCGAAATGCGCTTATATAACACACAAAACACCTCCGTCGTTTCTTCATCGAAAGCAGACCTCAATCTTCGCAAACAATGGTTTACGCTCAGTTTTGAGCTTGATCAATCAAACTCAAAGCTTACACTAAAGGTAAACGGCAATGCCGTTTTCTCGGACAGTATCTACACAAATAACCCGACGGCTCGCCTCTCAAAGCTGTATTTTCAGCCCGGAAGCCAAGGCACGTGCAAGCCGCTTTATCTTGACAATATAGCCCTTGTTGAATATAAAAGTCCCGAAACCTATGCAAACGAAGTCGCGGTTGAAACCTTGCTCGACCGCATAGACGTTGACACATTTACAACGCAGTCGTCCTATGCGGTTACAAATAATCTTAACCTTTCTTCCGATTCTCTTGCAGGGTTGCTTGAAGAAACCGGCGCGGAGCTGTCATTTGCAAGCAGTAACCCCTCGGTGCTCTCCGTGGAAAGCGGCGTCGGAGTTATCACGCCGCAAATTTCCGAAGAAACGGTTACACTTACCGCAACCGCTTCCAAGGGCGGATTTTCAAAGCAAAAAAGCTTCTCTTTAACCGTACCGTCGAAAAATGCCTACGTGTACGAGTCGGAGGGATTCGGTCATCCCGAGCTTAAGAACGACTGGCTTTCAAAGCTGGAACGCTGGAGCGGAGCGGAAGACGAAAACGGCTTCTATTCCAAAATCACCGAGGATGGCGGCGCATATCGGATAACCTCCAAGCGCGATAACAGCACTTCATCGTATAACTATTATACGCACACGTTTGACGGTTTAAGGAAAACCGAAACGGTTTCCGTTGAATTGACCGTAACCTATAAGGAGCTGTCGACAGCGGGAGATTTCTACTACGATTTCGAATTTTACGGGAAGGACGAGAACGGTAACGCCGACAATTCCAACCGCATAGGTTATGTAAGAATAAATGCAAATGCGATTTATTCTTACTACAACGCCTCATCCTCTTATTCAAAGGCAAGAGCCGCAACAAACGGGTCAAACCGCTTGCGCCTCGATTTCGATTTTAAAAATCAATGTTATGATTTATATGTTGACGGTGTCAAAGCGAACACATCGGCAATGCCGTTTCCCGCTTCAACGAAATATGCCGCAATTGACTTTTTCCGTTTTACGGCTTTTCGAACTATGACCGGGGCACATTTTCAAATCGACGATTTTGTTGTAAAGAGCGACACCCCAGCTTTCACGTCCGATTATTTTGACGATACCTACAACCGTCCGTTGACGCTTTCCGTCGGCAAATACAACAATCAGCCGTGCTTTAACATTACCTCGGCTTACAGTGCGGACGAAAATCTGCGACAAAGCTTTCTGCTTTTGCACGACGGAAGCTCGGAGCATAACGTGCACTTTGATTTTTACGGGGCTTATTTGGTCAACAAACAAACCTCTGCCGAAAAATGCCTGCTTGAAAAGGTAATCAGCGACGAAACAGCGCCCCTCATAATAAACGGGCTGTATCTCGGTGCAAACCACGGTGCCGTCGGGGTAAGGCTTACCGCCGCAAATCACGGCAAAACAACGGCGGACATAGGCTCGCTGTGGACGGACACAAGCAATCAAGACTGGACGTTGCTTCGCGTTATCGACGAAAACACGCTCCTTTTCCTTGCGGAAATAACGTGCGATTTATCTTCCGAGGCTTTCTCTTTCCCAAGCAAGATTATGGGCAATTCTTTAACATATAAGGAAAGCGGCGCAAGCACCTCAAACATAGTCTTTACCGCACAGGAGGGAAGCCAGGTTTATCCGTCGGTTGCCAATGTGTCGCCGAGTGTTTATACCGTGCGCGACAATGTAAAAAGCGCGCCTTTAAGCCTTTACACCGCGGCGCAAATATCCTGCGATGAGGTTATTCTCGAAATAAGCTATGATATTATGAATCCCGCGCTTATCGGCAAAACTCTGCGAGAAAACCGTCCCGAGGGCGGATACACCTCTTCCCCGAGCCTTGCCGTGGGCGAAAAAATGGTTCACTATACTCTTCGAATGACAATTGACGAAAGCGGTACCGTTTTCACAAACTTTGATCACGAAATCTTAACCGAGCTTTATTCTATGGAATATTACGGCTACCAGTTCTATCCGCGCGCCGATGTTTATCAAGGCGGCGTGTATCGTTATCTTCCCGGAACGAAAGAATTTTCGGCAACCGCTTCGGACAATACCGTAAAAACGTTCGACTTTTCCGTGCCGTTTAATACGGCAAGCGATTTTCCGCTGAGCACAGACCTTAAAAGCGAGCAATGGGCAAATCCCGATTCTTATGTGCCCGACAGAATAATCGATTATTACAAAAATACCTCGGGGAAAATCGCCGCGGCATATGCCACCGGCTTTCTTCCCACGGACGACGCCGCCCCCGATAAAAGAAAAGGCAACACCACGGAATCGGTATTCCTTTATAAAAGCAAAAAGGCATATCCCATATTTATAAACAACGCCGCATTCGCAAAAAAAGATGCCCATATCCGCGGCACGGCATATCGAAAATATGAGGATTTGTCATCGCAGACCGGCGACGCTACCGTTTATTCCGCAACTTATGACAACAAGGTTTATTTCTACATAGACTTTTTTGCTGAAACAAGCACGGCTCTCGATTTATCCGCAAAATATAATATCGCCAATCCCGAAATCGTGTATAAAAGCACGGACGCAGTTTGCACCCTTTTAGGCGATACGGCATTGCTTTCGGGACAAGCCAAGGATTATGTCGTAATTTGTGCCGACCGCAGTATTGAAATGACAAACGCTGTTTATGACAGCCTGACGCAAACGGCAACCGTGCGAATTGTCAATCCGTCACAAGGGGTTGGCGCAACGCTCATTGCGGCGGCATATTCCGGCAAAAACAAAATGGCACGTATGGCACAAGCTCCCGTAACGCTCGTGGAAAATTCCGTCACACTGCAAAAGGCGAATATTGCGCTTTCATCCGACGAAACACTCGTATTTTTCCTTTTGAAAGACGACGGCTCGCTTATGCCCCTTTGTCCGTCAAAAGCATTGTACGATTAAAGCGTAAAAATTATTATCGTAATTAACCCGGAGGTCTGTAAAAATTTTTACAGACCTCTTTTTTTGTGACGGAAATATAAACTTTTCGTTTCCGTTATGGACAAATCTCTTTTTATGTTGTATAATAAGCGGAGATGAGGTGGGTCAAATGAAAAAGGCTTTTGTTTTCCTTTGTATTCTTATATGTATATATGCCGTTCCGTGCCGTGCCTCCGTCACCGAGATTGACGCTTTCTTCGAAACCGAGGCGGACGCGTCAATTTGGAACGGTGCGGTTTTTGACGAAAGTGCCGCATATGAAGGCTTCGGCGGAGCTATTGTGAAAAATCCGTTCGGCAAGGTCAGCTCCGGGCTTGTGACCAATGTTTTGGAGCTTAACGACACGCTTTACCTTGAAGCCGGGCAAATGTACACCCTCTCGGGCTATGCTTTAAATCCCGTTGCAGGCTCGGACGCACCGCGCACCAAGGCTTCTCTTGAACGCGGCGGGCGCACCGTAATAATATATGTCAACGGCTGCGGCGACGAATGGTCGCCCTTTACCGCGAATTTTTACGCACACGAAAGCGGTGAATTTAATTTATCCGTTTATTTCGAAAATACCGACGAAGAGCTTGGAATTTTCGTTGACAACATATCTCTGAAGCCTTTAAACGCGGCGGTTGCTTCCGTCAAGCTTTCGGGAAGCACAAATCTGCTTGTTCCCGCACAGGAAAACGTAAAAATCCGTTATTCTCCCGTTTTGATAACCGCGGCGGGTGATAACGTATATCTTCTCAACGGTGCGGCAATTCATTCGTACGCCACCGATTATGACGGTGTTTCTTACGATGCCGACACTTTAACGCTTACCGTAACCCCCGCCGCTCGCAAGGGTAGCTTTTATATAGAATACGCTCTGCGTGATGCGCCCGATATACCGCCCGGCTCACTTCTTGTGTCAGTGACCGACAGTCTTATCTCCGCTCCGTCAACCTCGGAGGAATTAGCCGAGCTGTGGCAGGGCGATACGTTGGAGCTTTCGGGCGAGGTCGATACGCCTTATATCGGCGTGTATACCGACAAATACGAGAATTACGGCTACCACACGGTTATCGACTGCACAAAGCCGCAACTTCTCGTTAAAGACACTCTTTATGTGCTCCGTATGCGCGTAAAAAGCACACTCAATGTCACCAAGCCCGTTTTTGCCGCAAACACGGTTTCCGAGCTTGGCAACACCGTTTGTTTCGAAATAAAAGATATTTCCGGCACGGATTGGTACGATGTATCCGCCGCATTTGTTCCCGAAAACAGCGGTATTTACGATATATCGTTAAGCCTTTTTTCCGCCGAGCCGTGTTATATTTTTGCCGATGACATTCGCCTTTTGATAGAAGCCCCCTCGGCGGATTACGTTACGCTTCACGCTCCGGGAAGCATAGCTCTTCCCGATTGCGAAACCCGATACCGTGTTGAAGCATATGCAAGAAATCAGCTCGGCGAAATACTCCCCTCCGAGGTCTGCGGCATATATTTAAAAGAAACGGTTGACGGCATCTCCTGTGACGGTGCACTGCGCACCTTAACCGTTTCTCCCGATGCACCCGCCGGAAGGTACACGCTTGTTGCCTATTGCGAAAGCAACCCCGATATTTTCTCCGAGCTTTCGTTTACGGTCAGCTCCGATTTTATAGGCGACGGCAACTTTGAAAGCTCCTATGCCGGCGAGCTGTGGATGGTCAGCTCTCCGTACAACTGCGTGTTTAATTTCGCTTCAAGCTCCGACAATCGCTATGCCGACATTGGCTGTGACGGCGATTATTTCATTCTTTTAAGCAATTCGTATGTTCATTTTTCCGAAAGCACACCGTACACCTTTTTGTGCCGTGCACGTCCGTCGACCGATGTTTCCGTTACCGTATTTCTCGACTCCGACAAGGGCGAAAAGCTTCCGCTTCTGCAATTTTGCGTTGCGGCGCGCCACCCGCTCGACGAATTGATTTCGCCGCAACTCTTTTTGTCCGAATACGACTCGTGCGGGCGACTGTTTCTCTACGTTCAGTCGGATAACGGCGAGCCGTTCGACATCATTTTCGACGATATGAGTATGTCCAAGGCTATTATCAAGGTTGCCGCACCCGTTATTTCGGGGGATTTGTCCGTCAACGGTTCAGCCAAAGCCGTTTTCGGCTTTTTCAGCAATATCGATCCCGCCTCCGACGACTCCGGCTGTGTGGTAAACTGGTACATCTCCGACAATGAAAGCACAAATTTTGTTCAGCTTTCCGAAACGGGACGTTACATCTATTTTGATATATCCTTTGCCGAAAAATACGTTTATTTTGACGTTACGCCCGTTTGCCCCGTTACCGGCTTTTCGGGCGACACCTTAAAAAGCGGTGTTGTGCGCATACTCGGTAATTCAGACAGCACCCCGACCGATTTCTCGGAGGCTTTGCCGCCCGCCACCGCTCCATCCGACGAAAAAAAGGATACCCCGCACTTTTCCGATATTGAAAATCACTGGGCAAAAACCGAGATTTTACGACTTGCCGAGCTCGGCATATTAAACGGAACCTCGTCCGATACTTTCTCCCCCGACAGGGTCGTTTCCCGCGCCGAAGCGGCAAAAATGCTGGCAACCGCGTTTTCGCTTAAGGCTTCCTCCTCCGTCGGCGTATTTTCCGACGTTTCCGCGGATGATTGGTTTTGCCCGTATGTTTACGCGCTGTACGAAAGCGGTATCACCAACGGAACGGGGGACGCGCATTTTTCTCCTTATGCTTCCGTCACGCGCGAGGAGCTAACCTGTATGCTTGTTCGCATATATGAAAAAGTCGGCTCATCCGTGCTTTCTTCAAGCAATATATTTTTCAAGGATATTGCCTGCGTATCGGATTGGGCGCTCGATTCTGTTTTTAAGCTGACGGGGTTGGGACTTCTGCGCGGAGATGACAATGGCTTTGTGCATCCCGCAGAGTTCACCACTCGCGCCGAAGCGGCGGTTCTCACCGCCGGATTGTACGAGGTGCTTAAAAATGAAGCTTAAAAAAATTTTAAAATGCGCCGTTCGCATAATTTACGTGATTATCGTCCTATACACACTTTTGCATATAAAAAGCTTCAGTGTAAAAAGGCTTCTTTCGTACACCCCGCCCAACAAGCTCCTTGCCGCGGGCTTCATACTTGCTTTCTATGTTTTCAAAAGCTTAACCGTGTTTTTTCCCGTGGCAATTTTACAGCTTTCCGCAGGCTTTCTTTTCCCTGCACACATTGCGCTGATTGTAAACTGCGTCGGTTCGTTGTTGGAGTTTTCGGTCGCATATCTTGTCGGGCGCATTTCGGGCGGTGCTTCTCTCGAGGGCAAAATTTCCGCCAACCGACACGTGCACGCGCTTTTCTTAAAGCAAGCCGCGCACCCGTTTTTCATTCCGTTTTTTCTGCGGATTGTAAGCTGTTTGCCGTGCGACCTTGTAAGTATGTACTTCGGCGCAGTTCGCTCGCCGTTTTTCACTTTTTTGGCGGCAAGCTTTATCGGCACTCTCCCCGGAATAATTCCCGTAACGTTTATGGGGCGCACCGTTACCTCCCCCACATCGCCGCAGTTTGTTCTGTCCGCATTGCTTACGGTGCTGTGCGCCGCTTTGTCGGTTGTTATATTTTGGCTTCATTGTCGCCGCGAAAATAAAAAATAAAAGTGTCAGGTTTGTCTTTTTTTGATTTTTCTGTTGCATTTCCCGATCTTTATTGTATAATGGGAACGTGTTAAAATTGAACGAAACGGAGTGTTGAATATGTGGGAAACCATCAGTCCCAAGCAAGCCGGATATAACGATTCCGACATTATCGAGTATATAGAAATTCTGGAAAAATATCATCTTTCCACGCACAGCCTTATTCTTGCCAAGGGCGATAAAATTTTCTACGAGGGCTACTGGGCGCCTTTTCATCGCGACTTTATGCACCGTATGTATTCCGTTACAAAAAGCCTTGTTTCCATAGCTATCGGCTTTGCGCGGCAGGACGGTCTTTTAAAGCTTGATGACAGGATTTGCGACTATTTTTCCGAGTATGTATCGGACGAAACGCCCGAGGAGGTAAAAAATCAAACCATCCGCGATATGCTCACAATGAGCACTGCGGGTGATATCGATTTCTGGTTTGATTTGGATTGCGACGACAGGGTGGCAATCTATTTTAAAGGCAGCGGTCGCCAAAGCAGACCCACGGGCACAATTTTCCAATACGATTCTCCGGGTTCGTTTGTTATGGGTGCGCTTGTGGAACGGCTTACCGGCAAAACCGTTATGGAATATCTTTTTGAAAAGGCATTTGACAAAATCGGCGTTTCAAAAAACGCACATATGCTCAAATGCCCCGGCGGGCACAGTTGGAGCGATTCCTCGCTTCTTTGTACGCCGCGCGATTTGCTTAAGATAGCACATTTTACAATGAATCTCGGGTGCTTTAACGATGAACAGCTTCTCGACCGCGAATATCTCCGGGAGGCAACCTCAAAAATAGTCGATAACAATATCGACGGACTTTGGCAGTGTGACAGACAGGGCTACGGCTACCAGTTTTGGAAAACCTACGGCGACGCGTTTTTCTTTAACGGAATGGGCAGTCAGTACGCAATATGCGTTCCGCACAAGGATTTGATAATGATTTACAATGCCGACACGCAGGGCGTTCCGTCGGTTAAGAATATTGTTATCGACAATTTCTTCCGAATTTTTGTGGACAAAAAGCCTTTCGGTGCAAGCGCAACGAACCTTGCACAGCTTACCTCGTCGCTTAAGTTGGCGGTCGCTTGGGGACAAAAATCTTCTCCATTCGCAAGTGAGGTGAACGGGCGAGAATATATTCTTGACGAAAACCCGATGGGCATAACGAAAATGAAGCTTGTTTTCGACGAAACGGGCGGCAGGCTTCTTTATACCAATGCACAAGGAGATAAAGAGCTTTTGTTCGGTATGTGCGAAAACGCGTTTTCAAAGTTTCCGCAAAGCGGATATTCCGATACCGTCGGCGGAAAGGTATGCCCCGGGCATAAGTACAACTGTGCAACCTCGGCGGCGTGGGTTGAGGAAAAAAAGCTTACGATAAAGTGTCAAATTATTGACGAATATTTCGGGAATATGACCGTAACTCTCAGCTTTAAGGATAAGCTTTTGGGCGTTTATATGCAGAAAAACGCCGAAGCCTTTCTCAATGAGTATCAAGGCTTCGCGTTGGGCAGACTTCAAGAATAAATATATCGGCACACACAAAAGGGGAACGGTAAGACATTTACCGTCCCCGTTTTGTTTTCAATAAGGGGCGTTAGCCCCGTCATTCAACGTTTTCAGTGGGAGATTGTACTCCCACTGAAAAAATTAAGATGTCCCCCGCCGCCTA
>CAZIQC010000005.1:0-17755 GCA_964541335.1 uncultured Oscillospiraceae bacterium | reverse complement strand
GGTCGGTGCGGTCGGCGCGGTGAATATGAAATCATCTTTATCCGTTGCAACTGTTTTAGCTTCATAATTATAGGCAAAGTTACTGCTTGCAATCACGTTGGTTTTTTGCGATTTTACGATAAGGTCAAAGCTTTTGCTATTACTTCCGTCGCTCGCGGTAAGCTTAACCTGCTTGTCATAGAGTGCGTCGCACGTAACCGCGCCCGTGGCGGTATCCACCACGCCTGCGGGGCTTGCCGACCAAGCGTAGCCCTCGGCAAGAGTGAGGGCTTTTGTAATCAAGCCTTGCGGCTGCCCGTTTGTTATGTTTTCGATATTGAGGCTGTCCACACTTGCCGCAAGCACAGATGCCGTCGGTAAAAAGGCACACAGCATTATTGCGCAAACAAGCACGGAAAGCAGCTTTTTAGGGGTTTGGCGATTTTTCATTTTGCATTTCTCCTTTTTTTATTTATTTTCATTTTCCTCTTTTAGTTTATCTTGCTTCAGTATAACGCGAATTTTTTTGTATTGCAACGGTGCAACCTCCATTGTCACAAAAACCCGTGTTGTGACATATTTTAAGTGTTGCCGCGCAGTGCAATAAAGCACGGCGTTTTTCGGTATTGCCCCCTCTCCGTCAAGCCGCAGGCTTGACACCTCCCCCCTTGGGGGAGGCTTTCAGCGGGGAGCTTGCCACGGTAGCTGTTACACTCATCCTTAGGCTCGCCCTTTGGGAGAGGGCGGCAATGCGTCAATTATAGTTACGGTACATATTCGTTACCAAGAGCACGTCCCAGGCACTGCCGTCGACACGCTTTACAAACACCTTTGTGTCGGGGTTAAAGTCAACGTAGCCGTTTGCCGTCTGTGTTGCCGCGGGCGGTATATCCGCCGCGGTGACAGCGCTTACCTCACCCGTTTCGCAGTCATACTTCATAACGGAAAGGTTGCTTGCGTCGCCCAAAATCGTTATCCAGTAAACCTCCTCGCTCGGGGTCGCCTTGCCGAGCATGGTTGTGTAGGCGGTGTTCTCCTTGCAGTAAATTCCAAGGCGGTCGCTCTTTACCATACAGGGGTAGCCCAAAATGTAGTTTGTGGTGTCGTCATCAATCATTGTTGCACCGTTCATATCGTAAAAGCAATAATCGGGCGACTTGTCGCGTGCTGGTGAATAAATAAGGCGCGCGTTTATAATGGTTTCGTCGATGTCGAAAATCAGCTCGAATACGTCACCCTTATTGATTTTCCCGTCGGTTGCGGCGGGGTAGCGCGCCGTAACCGCTTTCGAGAAGATACCGTCTCTGCCTTCGCTTTCGATAAACGAGCGAAAATCGCCCGCCCAGTAGCCGTTTAACGCCTGTGCATACGTGCCGTCGGGGCGAAGCTGCATAAACGTTTCCGTCACGGTAAAGGTTCTTGACGTAAAGTCGAGCGGCTCGGACAAAACAGCCGCCGCGCACGACCACGCCTCGTCCGCGTCGTACATTTTTACGTAACAGCTTCCGTAGCGGTTGGAGGCTGTTCTGTAATCGATAACGCGCACTTCGGCTTCGTCGGCTGTTTCGACCTGCTTTGATATTGTGCGCACGGAGAAAAACTTGGTGTTTTTGTCCATAATATGCGCGCCGTTATAGGTTCGTATACCGTTTACCGAGCGCGGCGAGTAGCCGCTTTCGCTGACAAAATCCAGACTGAAATGCTCAAGGTCGAACCCGTACAGCCCCGAGGTGTTGTCCGTCGCTATGTTCAGCTCTCTAAGCTTGCCGTCGCCGTCTATGCGAATTTGCACGAGCTGCGGCTTAAACGCCCCCGTTACCGAATCGAAAAGCGCGGCTTCGGTTAAAATATCCGCTCCGCTTTTGTTTTTTGTGCCGTTTAAGGTAAGCTTTTTAGCTACGGGAACAACGGCGGTATCGTCGCTTTCGAGGTGAAGCTTTAAGAGCACATCGCTTGCGTTTATGCCCGTGTTTTTCGTGCCTGCGGCTATCATATAGGCGTATTGCAATCTGCCGCGGCTTTCGTCAAGCATTGCGATATTGCCCTCGTAATTTAAATATGCGGTATAAACGGTATCGGTTTCGGGTCTTTTATACACATAGGGGCTTGCTTTCATCAGCGCGGAATACGTGCTCGAAAGCTTGTATTCCTTTTCGCCGCACGCAAGCGTTATCTCCCCGCTTGTGTCGGTTGCCAGCGTGTCAACAGCAATTTCCGCCGTGGCGGTTGACACAACCAAGCGTATTTTCTCTTTGTTTTTGCTTTTAAAAACAGAGATTACGCTTCCTTGGGCTATCTTTTCGGGGGCAAGGGGCTTGCCCGCCTCGTCGGTGAATACTGCGCGGGCATAATCGCCGTAGCGCAAAACGGCATAATCCTTTTTTGCGTGACGGGCGGTTAAAATTTCCGCCGCGGTATCCGCGGTTGCCAACACAATGTCCGAATATTCTTCGGCGATTACGATGTCGTACGTGCCGTCGCTGTCGGTGTCAAGCAGGCGAAGCGTGCCGTCCTTTATTTTGAGTGTGTTTTCGGTAAAGGTTTCGTCCAGTGCGCCGTTGTAGATTAAATCCGCCGCCGCGGATATTTTGTAGCGCCGGGTTTTTTTGTTTTCGCACGTTACCAAGCACGTCTTTTTAAAATCGGCGGCGTCGGGCAAAATGTCCTGTGCCGCAATTTTTACTTCGGCAACCTTGTTTTCCTTTTTATACACATACAAAAGGTTATCGTCCGCATCGCGGTAATATTCGGCATAGCAGCCCAAAAGCTCGCACGCCGCGTCCGACGCATTGTGTAAAAGCTTGCCGCCTATTTTTACCTCATTTGTTCCTATTTGTGTTTTTCCGTTAAGAGCGGTTATGCCGTTATCCGACACAAGCCCCTCTCCGATATAAACGCGGTGATACAGCACGAGCGCGGTTTTGCCCTCTTCACTCGCAAAGTACACGTCCTTTCCCTTTATGTAAAGTATCTCGTACACGTCCGCCTCGCACGCAAGGCGAATAAGCGTTGCCGCGGTTGAAAACTTAAGCGGTGCGTCATAATCATAGGGTGCGTTTTTTATAAGACCCAGGTCATACGCACAGCGCATATATCCGTCCGAAAAGCCGCCCGTAACGTCTGCCGCGGGCTTATAGCCCAGTGCGCAAACAACCGCCTTTATCGCCTGAGTGTACGTTGCCGCGTCCTTCGGCGCGAAAAGGGCGTTGCCCGAGCCTTGCATTATGCCGAGTGCCGCCGCCATACCCACCGCACCGCGATAGGCGCAGCCGTCGTCAACATCGGTGAAATAAAGGCTTGCGTCGCCGCCGTCTTGTATGCCCAAAAGGTCGGTTATCATTTTGGCAAGCATTTCACGGGTGACGGTTTCGTCCGCGCTTTTGTCGGCAAAGGAATAAATGCCCACAGCCGAAAGAAAGGCAACCGTTTCATCATATGTGCCGGTGGGAATTTTTCTTTTCGCTTCGGCGGGAGCGGCGGCGGGCAACAATGAAAGAACCAGCGTGAGCAAAAGGAGCAACGACAATATTTTTTTGTTTGTTTTCATATTTCTCCCTCGCTTCGTTACTTTATTACGCCGTATATAAGCTGTGCCGCCTGTGCACGCGTGAGAGTTTGCAAAGGCTTAAAGGTGCCGTCCTCGTAGCCATTGATTACGCCCGCCGCGCAAAGCTTTGCCACCGCCTCCGCCGCGTAGGGAGCGATGTCGGCACTGTCGGACGTATCTTTGGTATCGGCAAAGGTGCGCCCCGCCCTTTCAAGCGCGCGCAGAAGCATTACGGCGGCATCTTGCCGTGTGACGGGGGCTTCGGGCTTAAAAGCACCGTCTTCATAACCGTTTACAATGCCGCGGTTTGCCGCCGCCGCGATATACGCCGCCGACCAACGCTCCGCCGAAATATCCGAAAAGGCGGTTTCCCGATTATCCGCGGAAATGCCCGTTGCCAGGCACAGCATTTTAACGAGCTGCTCGCGCGTAACGCCTTCCTCGGGCGCAAACGACCCGTCCGTGTTGCCGGAGATTATTTTCTTTGCGGAAAGTGCTTTCACGGCTTCGTAAGCCCAGTGGCTGTTCGTCATATCGGTGTAGTATACGCCGAGGGCGGCATCCTTATCTTTTTCGGAGGTAATTGCCGCGTCGGCTATGGCAAGCACCTTTTTAACGCTGCTGCTTCCGCCGCCACCGCCGACGCTTTGATAGCCGCTTTCGTTTCCGGGGTTTGTGTTTTCTTCGGTGCTTTGTGCGTTTTCAAGCTCCGTTACGTGGGCTTTAAGTGCCTGCACCACCTGTTGCGGCGTTGTAAAGTCGCGCCCGACAAACGCCTTGTTCACCTCGTAGGCGGTGTATTTGTCGCAATAAAGCTTGTAATCCGCGGTATCTATCCCGAGAATCGTTGCGTAAGCGTTTATAACGGGGGCAACGGTGGTGTTATCCTTGGTGTTTAAAAGCGCAACGCCCACGCCCTGCCGCAGTGCCGTGCTCACGTCGGACATTGTTTCGGGCATATTTGCCGAAAGAATGTTTGCCGCAACGGTGTGCGCCGCGCTCTTTACAAGGGTGTAGTCCTTGTTGCTTTCCGAAAAGTCGTAATCGATATACGATTTGTAACTGTCGATAAAGCTTTTTATGTCACTTGCGGAAACGCCTTTCGGAAATGTGCGCAGTGCGTTTATTATGCCGAGCGTCATTTGCACATCTTCTATTTTGTTAAATTTCTTTCCCGTGGAGGCATCCGTTTTTATATCGGTATCGCGCACGGAAACAAACATTTTATGAATTAAAGCTTTGTTCGCCGTATAGTCGGCATCAAGCTTTATATCAAGCAAGAGCTGATTTTCCGCGAACAGGTCGCCGAGAGTGTCGGCGGTCGCCTTTTCGAATGCTTCAAGTGTGTTTTTAAGGCTGTCCTTCGTTTGAAACTGCGTCAGCATTGAAACGGTGTACTGCGTTTTGCCGCCGCCGCTCGCTTTAATTATCATATACTGCTTGTCGTCAATTCCGTCAAGAGAAAACTTAACGGAATATGCCCCGTCGGCGTCGGCGCGCAACTCCTTTATGCGCAGAATGTCGCCCACAGCCGCAAGGGGCTTTTTCTCCGCGGGATTTTTCGAAAGCTCGCCGTTTGCCTCGCGCACGTCCTCAACGCCGTTTACAAACCGCGGATCGTACACAATAACCGTAACCGCCTGCTCGTACACGGCGGGCGTTGTTCCGCTTATTGTTATGTATTCGCCGCTGTCGGTATACTCATATGCGGCACTTACCGAGGGGTCGTCCTGCGCGGCGGCTGGCAGGCAAAGCCCGCACAGCAAAAGTGCCGCCGCACAGAAAAGAGCCGTAAATTTTGTTTTCATTTTTTATTCTCCTTTCACCGAAACGATTTCCACATCCACCGAAACGATTGAAGCATCCGCGCCCACCGCGCCGATTAAAAAGTCGGACCCGTAAAGCTCCATATTTCCGAAGCTGATGTCATCAAAGGTGAATGTTTCGCTTTTTGTTTTGCCGCTGTTTGTTCGCTTGATATACAGCTTATCCGTTGTAAGCTTGTTTGTAAATTTATGCGAGCTTTCAAGCCAGCGGTGATAGGTAAGACTTATCGGAAGAGTGGTGGTATCTTCATACGTAACGGTAATTTTCGCCGAAACGTTATCCTTTTCGCACACGCTTCCTTTCACATTTACGTAAAGCGACTTGCCCGCGGGAACAATCGTTTTTTCATACACGCCGTTTTTATACACCGGCTCAACGTTGAAATCGAAATCGCCGTCGTAATCGATGGCGTCGCACGTTTCGGATATGTCGTATCTGCCGCCGGGGGTGGGGTTCGATGTAATGTCGGACACGTCCATCCAGCCGAATTGCGGCGTTTTGTAATCGTCTGTCCAACAGCCGAAAATCGCATATTTGCCCGACGGCGAAAACTGCGGGTGCACGTGCCCCGGGTTTTGCCCGTTTTCGGCAAGAATTGCCATAAGGTGCGACTCGCCCGTTTCGGCGTCAAACACGTATAAGCCCGAATATTTGCCGCCGTAGTAGTTGTTGTCGGCAACTATAAAGCGGTTGTCCCAGCTCAGCATAGAGTGGTTGGAGTCGCTTCCGCCGTTGCCTATAATTCTTTCCGTTTCGGAAAAGTCGCACTTTATGTATCGCTTTTCCGTGCCGAGTGCGCGCTCCATAACAAAGTGTGCCTCCGGCTCGACAGACTCGCGCAAGCCGTCAAGCTTTTTGGGGTGGCGTGTGGCATACAGCCATTCCCCGTCGGGCGACCAAAGCTCGTGCCCCACAAGCTCGCCGCCGAAGCCCGAGCCGGGCTTGTCGGGGTCGGGGGTTCGATGCCACTTTTGCTTAAGCGCGTTGTAATACTCGCCCGTTTTAAAGTTTGCCACCCACACGCGCTCGGGCATATCGCTGTTTTCGTAAAAATAGCGGCGTGTGGCGTCAATCGTTTCGTGGGCGAAAAAGTACAAATAGTCATAATCGGGATTAGGGTTTAAGCAAGGGTGGTTCGGCGCATAGTCGGGATAGTCGAACCCGTACCAATGCGAAAGATCCCACTCGCCCGTTTTAATGTCCAGCACGGGCAGGCGCATATATCGGCTACTGTCAAACTCGCCGCTGCTGTCCACCCACCACAAGCTGAGCTTCGATTCGTCGTTGTTTACCTGAAGAAGCGATATATTCGTTTTGCCGAACTCGGGCACGTTTGCGATTAAGGTGTCCTCGTAGGTGTCAAGGTCAACCTTATGTATTTCCAGGTCGGCGTTTACATACCACAAATTGTTTTGCGGCGTTACCATAGTGTTGTTTTCGTTCGGGGTGTCCGCCATATAGCGGCACATTTCCGTTTCTATATTATATTCCCAAAACTTATAGTCCTGTGTGCGGAAATAAATGCGCGTTTCGTCCATTGAAATGCAGTTCATCGTAAAGTAGGGCTTTATTGCCTGCTTGCCGAAAAAGTTCACCGTGTAGTAGGTCCTGCCGGTGTGTTTGTCGACGTGGGTTGTTTTCGGCAGCTTGAACGGCGTTGACATAAGCCAGCTCCAAAGCGAGTCGTCGTCGGTATTCGATATGGTTTCCATACTGTACAGCCCCGCTTCAAACCCTTTGCTGAAAGGGCTTGTGCCGTCCTTAAGGTTTGGCTTGGCAAAAAGGTTCATCGCCAGGTGCACGAGTGCGTCCACGTTTGCCCTTTTTTGCGGCTGAAAAAGCATACCGCCCGTTGTTATAAGCCCCACCTCGCGGGCATAGGCATACACGTCTTGGGCATATGCGCTCTCGGGCGCACCGTAAAGCCGCAAATACTGTTTTATAAGCTCCTCTTGCGAAAAATACTCCCCTGCGCCGAGCATTCCGTCGCCCGTTACCGCGCCAAGCCTTTTCGCCTTGGCAACGTACGGCTCATATTCCGCCGACACATCGGTAAAGCCCGATTTTTCGTTTTCGGCAAGGGCTTCCTTTTCCGCGCCGTAGCACTTTACAAGCAGGCAAAGCGCCTCCTCGCGGGTGAGCTGCTTTTCAAGAGAAGGAATAAACTCGCCCCCCTCTTCGCCGAACCCGTCAAACACGCCGAGGCTGTGCAGTGCCTTTGCCTTGCCGAGGTTAAACGTACCATAATCCTCGGTTGAGGTTGCCGCGCCGCTTAGGTTTCTTACCTCTATTTTCGAAAAAGAGTTGTACGCTCCCGAGCGAATACGAATATCCGCCCCGTTCTCGAATTTGCCGGTAAACTCGGCATCGTCGAGGCAAATGCGCACGCGAAACCACGTTCCCTCGGTTTTTTGGTTGTTTTCGTCAAGCCCGAGCTTATAAACGCGCTCCGTTTTAACCTCCTGCTTGCCCTTGGGGATATAATCGACATAGAAATATCCGCCGCCGCCGTAGTCCCAGTAATCAAGCGTTATCGAAAACACATTGTCATCCGAAGCGGCGTAGCCCTCGTCAAGCTTAAGGTAAAAGCTGTTTTGCACGAATACCTGTCTTGCCGAAACACCGCCCCATACAACGGGTTCGCTGTAAAGCTCGCCGTAGCGGTCTTCCTCCTCCGAGCCGTAGTAGGTCATTTTATGCTTTTGTGCTTCCTTTGAAAAAATAATGTAGGCACTGTCGGGCTGCGGCTCGTCGGGAGCGGTTACGGCAACCTGTGCGGAGGCGTAGTCGTCGCTTGAGGCGGCATATGCCCTTTTTTCGGGAAAAGCCCCATATGCGGCGGCAAGCAGTGCACACGCCGCAAGCAATGCCGTTATTTTTTTGGTTTTCATAATTTACCTCCCGACTAATCGGCGGAAACAACACGCACCGAGTTGATATATATATCCTTGTTTGCGGTTATAAGATTTTGCCCGCTGCCGAGGTTTTCCTTTTCAAAGCATACCGTTTGCCATTTTTTTGCCGCGGTTGCGGGGAGGGTGCTGTCGCCGAGCGTTATTTGGGCGGCGTCGCTTTCGGTGTAATACGTAACGTATACCTTCACGCTTCCCGTTTGAAGTGCCGCGTCCGTTACGGTGAAGTCGAACCCGTCGGCGGGGGCTTTTATACCTTGGCGCTCGCCAAACGCTTCGGGCGTTTTTCCCTCATTGTTGCTTTTCATATCACAGCTCACGGTTGCGCCGTCTGCCGTGATGTATGCGCCGGCGTTCTTTTTAATAACGCTTTCATATTCGTTTTTCGCGCTGTCGGCGTAAATCGGGAATACGCTGAAGCGTGCCACCTTTACGCCTTTTTTCTCAGTCGGCGTAATCAGTCTGAAATTAAAATACCCGTTTCCCTCGTTGGTATCTTTTACGAATTTGTCGCCCTCGCGAAGAGAAAATGTTTTGCGCACGGTTTTCCACGTTTTCGTGTCTGTTTTTTTGACAAATTCTATATTGTATTCCAGTATGTCCGGAACATCTTCCTTAGTTGTTGTTCCGTCATCCTGCTGCACGTCCTTTAAGCGCGAACCGTACCACTCTATCCGGATTGTGTCCGTTCCCTCGTCAAAATAGGTAAGCTCCGCGGCGAATTTTTTCACGCCGTCAAGCTTTTGAAAGTACGAGTCGGCAAATTTGTACGTAAGGTATGTTCCGGCGCCGTCGGTGGTACGCTCTGCTGTGGAATAGCAGTCGAGTCCGCCGGCGGTTGTTTTTGTGCAGTAAAAATATCGGTTACCCGCAGTTTCCGTGCTCGTAAACTCCAAATTTCCGTCGGGCGATTGATACACATTGTCGGTTGTTTGCACGGTGTTTTTAAACGGAGTGGTAACGCTTACGCCCTTTGCCGCCGAAAGGAGGTTGCCGGTGTCTTTGGCACGCACCTCAAAATCCTGCATTGTTCCCCACGGAAGATTTTGTGCCGTATATTCGGCGGCGGAGAGGTTCTCCTTAATCAGCCGTCCGTCTTGATATATGCTGTAGGTTAAATCGGTTGAAGCGTCGTAATCGTCTTCGGGAGCCGTCCACGAAAGGGTTGCCGCGGAAACGGTTGTGCTTGCGGCTTCAAGCGCGGGCGGTGTTGCCGGAGCGTTGTCAAGCAGTGTTACGGTGTTCTTCAGGCTGTCCCAGACAAATGTGCACAGCTCGCCGCCGTCCGCCGTTTTGTTTGCAAGTGTTACGGTAAGCTTGCCGTCCGCCGCGGTTGACACGTCCGCACATTCGGTCGAATTTATCGACAAAATGCGTCCCGTTTTTTTGTGAATGTATGCGGCGGTAAGCACCGCACCTTTCCCCGCGGGTGCGCTCACCACGGGAACGGTTACGGTTGCGGTGTCGCCCGTTTCGTCCGCAGTAATCGCGCCGAACTTCACGCGCTCGGTTGACGCAAAAGCCGCGCCCGAGCCAAGCATTGCAAGCGTAAGCAAAAATGCGCCGATTCGTTTCGTTTTCATATTTACCCTCTTTTCTTTAAATTTCTATCCAGGTATAAGGCGTTTCAAAAGCTTTAAGCCCCGCGGCACGCACCGCGATAACGTCTATCGTTTGTTCCTTGGGCACGGGGATTTCGCCCGTGTCGAAAAATTTAATCATTGCGTCGATAAAAAGCGAAAACCAGTCGGACTTAATATCGTATATTTTCGCATTGTTGTCCTTATCCACGGTTGTTATCCTAAAGCTTCCGTTTTCGTCTTTTCGGTGATATGTTTGTGCGGTGCGTCCGTCCTCAAACATAATAACAAGCGAGGGGTGCTCCGCGTCACCCAGTGCCATTATTTTCTTTACACGGCATTTCATAAGGCTCATTATCGGCTCTATTTGATGTATGGAATACATCTCGTAGGTTCCGGGACCTTCGCTGTAAAGCTTGTAAATATCGTCGGTGTTTATTTCTTTAAGCTCCGTCACAAAGCGCAGTGCCGAGCTTGAAAAGCACTTTGTATTGTGCGCGGCGGCATTTTCAAAAATTTCCTGTGCGGTTTTTTTGTCGGGGGCAAAGGTTTTGTCCACGTAAACAAGCTTTCCGCTTTGAAGCGGCAGGTGCGTCAGCTCCTTGTGCATTTCGGGGTTATCGGGCGAAAGCACGATTAAAACGTCGCTTTTCTCGATTACTTCCTCTATAGTGTCAACCAGCGGAATATTCTGCCGCTTTGACCATTCCTTGTTCGTAATGCCGCCGATGGGGCTGTCAATCTTGCCGTATGCACAGCACACCTCGTATCTGCCGCCCGATTGCCGCCGTATAAACTCGGGATAATTGTTTGCGTGCCACTCGTCCAAATAATAATCTATAAAGCCTATTTTCGTTGCCATAGCAATCTCTCCCTTAAAATGTAATTTCTCTGTGCTCTTGTGCCGAGCGGTAGACCGCGTCCATCATTTTTGCGGTAATAATATTCGTATCTATGTGCGAGGGGAGCTTTTCGCCGCTTTCTATGCAGTTTATAAAGCTGTTAATCTCGTTTTCGAACATCGGCTCGAATTCCATTCCCGTTTTCATTTTAAAGGTTGTTTTGGTGAGCATACCGTTCATTGTGGAATAATAGACAAAATCCTCGGTATAGTGCAATCGCACGCCGCCCTTTGTACCGATAAAGTCGATAAACATTTCGTCCTCACCTATGTTTTGCGCCCACGCGCCGTTAAAGGTTATAACGGGACCTTCGGTTCTTATCATACCCGTAATGCCCTCCTCAACGTCGCACACGCCGTCCTCCTTGGGCGGACCCGCCCACATCGTTTCGTAAACGTAGTCGCCTATCGGGTTACCCAGCTTGCAGAATTTTTCCGCGGAAACGCTTTTTACCGCGGGGTCGCCGCAGCAGTACATAACTATGTCGAAGAAATGCACGCCCCAGTCAATCATTACGCCGCCGCCCGCAATGCTCATATCGGTGAATGCACCGCCCAGTCCGGGAATGGATCTGCATTTTCTGAAGCTTACATATACCTGATATATCTCGCCCAAAGCACCGCCGTCCGCCAGTTCTTTGATTTTTTGCACGCCCGCGTTGAAACGGTTTACAACGCCGATATTGAGCACCTTGCCCGTTTCGTGCTGAACGCGTTGCATTTCCAATGCTTCCTCATAGATGCGCGCGGCGGGCTTTTCGCAAAGCACGTTTTTGCCGGCTTTCAGTGCGTCGATCGCAATTACCGAGTGCATACGATTGGGTGTGCACACCGATATTGCCTCCACCTCTTTATCCGCCAAAACCTCGCGGTAATCCGTTACGGCAATGCCGCACCCGTTTTTCTTAACCGCCGCTTCGGCACGTTCGGGGATAATATCGCAAAAATATTTAATCTCCGCTTTTTCGTTTTTCATATATGCGGGAATATGCTGACTTGTCGCTATCGACCCGCACCCTATCACTGCCACCTTCATAATAAATGCCTCCTTAAGTTATATTCGTATCGCGGTAATGCTTGGGCGACACTCCCGCAATGCTTGTAAACACTCTCACAAATGTTCGGTAATTCGTAAAGCCCACCTTTTCGGATATTGTGGAGATAAGCTCGTTTGTTTCGCCGAGGCGTTTTTTTGCCTCGTTTATTCTTACTATATTTATATAGTCGTTAATCCGCATTTCTTTTTTCGTTCTGAACTGTCGCGCCACATAATCGCTCGATTTTTTAAATTCGTCGGCAATCATTTGTATGCTCAGTGCTTGATTTTTATAGTTTTCGTCTATAAATCTTTCGATTTTGTCCGTTAAATCAAGCACGGGGTTTAACTCCGCGAAAACGCGGTCATAGCAGCTTTCGACAAGCGAAAGAGCGGCGGCGCGCAGCTTTCGTGCGTCGTCACATTCGAAAACGTTTTGCGCAAGGCGGCACTCGTCGGGGAAAAAGCTTTCTGTATTTGCCCCGTTTGCCGCAAGCAAGCCGTTTATCGTAGCGTAAACTTCCGTCACAAAATAGCGCAGTGCACCCGTGTTGTCCGATAAAAGGCGGTTTTCCTTTAAAATTTGCATAAGCTCGCGGTGAAGCTGTGCCTTGTCGTTTACACGTATAAGGCTGACGATTTTTTCCTCTGTTTTTTTTGTGTAAAAATAGTTTTTCTTAAATTCCGCGTTTACCTCGTCAAACAGGGCAATATCCGCCGTTTGCAGGATTGTTTGCCATTTAATTGTTTTTTGCGCTTCCTTAAATGCCGCGGCAATGCCGCTTTTGTTTTTGCGCACGCCGCTTGCCGCACCCAAAAACCGAAAGCCGAAATTTTCGCGGATAAAGTCGCGCATATAGCGCATATCCTCCGCTGTTTTTTCAAGCATTGTATCATCCCCAAATGCGATGATATACACCAAAAAGCCTTTGTACATCAAGCTGTGCCGCCGCATACCGCGCCTTTCCGTAAGCTCGGAAAAGATGTTTTCAACAACAAACTCCCGCGGATAATCCTCGGGGTTTTCGCAATCGAACGAAAACATCGCCGCAACAAAGCAATCTTTGCCGAAATCGAAATCCAGCTTTTCCGTTTCGTGCTTAACGTACTCGCCCGAAAGCTCGCGCCCCTCCAAAAGAGCGGTGAGCACGCTTTCTTTAAGATAGCTGTTCTGCCCGGAAAGCGTTTCACCGAATTTTTTGTTTTCCGAGAGAATGCTTTCGATTTTTTCCTTGAGAAAGGAGTACTCGTCGATATTCTTCTTCTCGTTTGCAAACAGGCGCATAAGGTTGTTTATTCCGTAATAATTTCGGCGAAAAAACGCCACCCCCATACACACGCACAGCAAAAATACCGAAAGCAAAAGGAAAATCATCAGCGTTTTGGAATGGTTAAGCGTTTTGTAAGCCTCCGCCCGCGGCAGAGCATACACATACCGCCAGCCCGTAGTGTCCGACGTAACGCTGTAAAGGAGCATACTTTTATCCTTTTCGAGGGAAAGTACATTATCCGTTATTTTTTCGTTGCCGCGCACGCTTAAAAGCGTGCGGTTGTTCTCGTCAACGGCAACAAGCGCGCCGTTTTGCGAAAGATAAAGGCTTTTTATGTCGTGCGCTATGGCATCCTTATCTATATGAAGCACAATGTTTACGGTTTTGCTTTCTTCCGTTCCGGGCATTGATTTTACGTAAAAAAGCTCGTTTTTTTTGCCGTTAAAATCCATCAGCACATATTCGCCCGCGTTTTTCGCGCGCAGTATTTCCGCCGTTTTGTCCGCCGCCTCGGGCGGAACAAACGTTTGGCAAAAGCTTTTCACGCTTTGGCTCGAACCCTTGCGTGCAACGGTGTCTATATGCTCAAAGTAGATGTAAATTCCGCTTTGGTAGTCTACCTGCATATAACCGAAATCAAAGCTGCTGATAAATTTGTAAAGCGTGAAGCGGTCGCGTGCATCAAGCGGAAGTGCCACTTCCCTTATAATTTTGTTGACCTTTTCGTTAAGAAAAATGTTTGAGCAAAGCGTTTCGGCAAAAACAAGCTGCTCGTCGATTTTATCGCACATCGAACTGAGTGCAAGATTGTTTCTTTCGGAAATTTGCTCGTTGAAGCGCTTGCCGAACACGCGATATTCGACCATATTCGCAAAAAAGGGCAAAATCAACAAAACAATGCACGTTATAACGGAAATGCTCCATATGCTCAATTTTTTTAATTTTGCCCTTCGCACAAAAATCACCCTTTATCTCTTAAGATAATTGTCGTATGCCTGTTGTTTCATTGCAATAAGGTCGTCAATGCCGCGCGCCTTAAGCGACTCCTTATACGTTGTATCGAAGTTGTCGATAGGCTCAAGCCCGGATATAAATTTAATGTACATTTCGTTTACGTAGGAGTCAACGTCGTTAAACTTGGTGGCGTATTCCTTAAGCTTGTCCGAGGCGATGTAGGTTGTCGGCATAATGTAGTTTTTCGCGTCGGTTGCATACCACGTGTTCCACGCCTGCTGCTGCTCGGGTCTTGAAGCATATTGCTCAAGATAGCGCACATCCTGCTGCATAGGACCGGTTTGCCCCGCCTTGGAATATTTTGTAAGTGCCTGTGCCATCGTAAGCCCGTCGGGATTTTTGGTAATAAGCTCGGTATACGCGGGGTAGCCGTCCTTCATTTCGTAGCTTACGCCCTCCGTGCCGAAATTCATAAGCATTTTTCCCTCTTCGCTGTAGCCGTAATCAAGGAATTTTATCGCCAGCTCGGGATTTTTGCATTTTACCGATATTGCGGCATTTGCAATAAATTTGGGGTTTGTTTGCCCGAACATCGGCGTTTCGCCCTTTTTGTGCGTGGGATACGGTGCACCCGCAAGCTTATAGCCCGGCTCGGTTGCCGCGTCCATAAGTGCGCCCATTGTTCCGCCCAAGCCGCCGTATGACACCGCCGTTACGCCGTTGAGCATATTTGCGCGGATTGTGGCGGCATCGTTCGTGGAGAAGTTGTTGTCCAAAAGGCCTTCCTCGTACCACTTGTTCATTGTTATGAGAAAGTCCTTACATTCGTCGTCCATCGGACCGAAAACAACCTTGCCGTCCTTTACGTAAAAGTCGAACGTTGTTTTAAACGCCCCCGTGAACACGCCAAGGTATGCCTCCCCGCGCGAGAACGAAAGCGGCGCGGTTGCGCCCTTCTTTTCCTTAAACGCCTTAAGCACGGTATACCATTCGTCGATTGTTTCGGGCATTGCAAGTCCGAGTTCGTCGAGCCAGTCTTGGCGAATTATCAAGCCGCCGCTTGTGTTGAGCTTATCCTCAACGGCAACTATACCCATTGAGAAATATTTGCCGCTGTCGGTCTTGGCTGTTTTGGCGATTTCGGGATTTTCGTCGTAAATTTTCTTAACGTTGGGCGCGTATGCGTCGATAAGCTCGTTAAGCGGAAGAATTATGCCGTCCTTTATTGCTTTATCGGGGCCGTAGCCGCTCCACGTATATTCTATTATATCGGGAAATTCGCCGCTTGCAACCATAAGATTGAATTTTTCGGTTGCATTTGTGAGCGACGGGTGAATGTATTTTACCTTAATTCCCGTTTTTTCCGAAAGTGCCTGCGCTATGGGAAGGTCGCCGTAGTTTGACGCGCTTGTCGAAATGTTTGCCGTCATCGGCATCCAATAGGTAAGCGTTTCGTCCGTTTTAATGGGATATGTTTTACCGTACTTTTCCTCGCCTATTTCCACCGTGTCGGAGGTTTTTTTGCCGCACCCCGTAAAGGCAAAGGCAAGCATTGCCGCCGCCGCAAGTGCAACGGCTCTTGTTCTTTTTTTCACTGATACCACCCTTTCTTTATTTAAGAGGCATTGCCCCATAATCAACTCTTTATCAGCCCTTTACCGCGCCTATCATTACGCCTTTTGCAAAATATTTTTGCAAAAACGGATATATGCACAGCACCGGAACCGTTGACACCACTATAACGGCATATTTCAGCGTTTCGCTGACGGACTGCTTATCCGCCTCGAGCACGCTTTGCCCCATTTCGCCGTTATCGTTTTCTATCAAAATTTCGCGCAAAAGAAGCTGAAGCGGATATTTTTCGCGCGTGTCCATATATATCGACGCGTCGAACCAAGAATTCCACCTTGCAACAAGATAGTACAAAAGCACCACCGCAAGCGTTGCCTTGGAAAGCGGCATTACTATTTCAAACAAAATTTTGAAATGCCCCGCACCCTCAATCCTTGCCGCCTCGTAGAGCGAGTCGGGCATTGCCGCAAAGGACGTTCGCAAAACGATTAAATTGTAGGTCGACATTGCCGCAGGCAAAATAAGCGCCCACATCGTATCGAGAAGCCCGATGTTTCGCACCAGCATATATGTGGGTATCATACCGCCGTTAAAAAACATTGTAAACATAATAATCATCATAACAATGTTTCTCGGCTTAAAGCTCGGGCGCGTTGTAACATATGCCCCGAACGATGTCAAAACAATGTTTAACACAAGCGATATTGCGCAAATTATAAGCGTGTTTAAATATCCGCGCATAAGTATGGGGTAAGCAAACACCTTTTTGTATGCCGCGGTATTGAAGCCGAGCGGCTTTAACAAAAGTCCGCGGTGCGCCATAAGCATATTACCGTCGCTGAGCGACGCCATAATCACGTGAATTATCGGGTACAAGCACGCAATTATCACTATGCTTAGGATAACGGCGTTCACGCACCGAAATATTTCCTTTATGTACATATGTTTTCCCTCCCGTTAAAACAGCGACGAGCCGCTTGCTTTTTTGCAAATTTGGTTGGATATGACTATAAGTATAACATTTATAACCGAGTTGAAAAGCCCCACCGCCGTGCTCAATCCGAAGTCGGACATTTCGAAGCCCAGGCGGTAAACATAGGTGGAAATAATATCCGCCGTGCTGTAAATACCCTCGTTGTAAAGAAGCATTACCTTTTCGTAGCCCACGCTTAAAAGCGACCCCATACGCATTATGAACAATATAATTATTGTGGGAAGTATGCCGGGAAGCGTAACGTGCCACGTTTGCGCAAGCCGCCCCGCGCCGTCGATTTTTGCCGCCTCGTAAAGCTGCTCGTCAATGGCGCTCAGTGCCGCCAAATATATGATGGAGTTCCACCCTATTTCCTGCCAAATATCCGAGCCGATGTATACCGGCACAAACAAATTCGGTTGCGAAAGCATTGTCTTGCCGCTGTAGCCGAATATTTGCGCAATGCTGTTTATTATGCCCGTGTCCGCCGTAAATTCGCGTATAAGCGCACTTGTTACCACAAGCGATATAAAATGCGGCATATAGCTTATCGTTTGCACCGTTTTGGCAAACCACTTGCTTCGCACCTCGTTTATAAGCAGTGCCAAAATTATCGGCGCGGGAAACATAAACGCCAAGCTTGACAAGCTTATGCTGAGGGTGTTTTTCACAAGCCGCCAAAAATCCTGACTTGAAAAAAACGTTTCAAAGTTTTTAAAGCCTATCCACTCGCTTCCGATAATTCCGCGCGTGGGTATGTAATCCTGAAAAGCCATCAGCACACCGTACATCGGAACGTACATAAATATAATGTAGAAAGCCAGCACCGGCAAAAGCATAATGTACAGCTCGTAGTTTTCGTTCCACTCCTTTTTCAGTGCCGCGGCTGCGCCGCCGTGTTTTTTATTGTTCGCTTTTTTTTCGCGCACCGTTATCCCCCTCTTCGTTACAATTACATCTCTGTGCTTGTATCTTACCATTTTGGCTGTAATATTGTCAACACGCTAACGTTATTAGGCACAAAACAACGGCTTTTGACACTTTTTTGAGGAATTATTTCGGTTATCGTCATATTGGGCGGTTTGTTAGTGTGGAGTGTGGAGTGTGGAGTGTGGAGTGCAAGCATTTGCACCGTAACTTTGCATTTTGCTTTTTGCTTTTGTATTCAACAAAGAAGCTTGCGTTGGGTGACCGCCGCATTGT
>CAZIQC010000004.1:2946-17974 GCA_964541335.1 uncultured Oscillospiraceae bacterium | reverse complement strand
TTTGGAAAAGAACATGACATTCCAGGTTGACACGTTTATCTCAGGTGACGGATTCGGCGTTCGGTGGGAAAAGGGCGTTGCCATAACCAAAGACGGCGTAACCTCTATGACGGATTATTTAAAGAAAGGGCTTGTGGAGCTGGAATTTTAAAACCTGAAGGACGGATTGTCCGCCTTATTATGAAAGCGAGGAGAGAATATGGCAATAGGAAAAAAAACGTGGATTATCCCCGACTGTGAGCTTCCCAAAGAGGGAGAAGGAGTTTTAAAGGGACACGAATCGGTAATTATCGTAAACGATTCCGATGTTGACGCGGAAATAAACGTTAAAATCTATTTTACGGATGACGAGCCGTACCGCGATATAGTGTGGCACGTGGGCGCAAACAGAGTAAGGTGCTTTCGTATGAACAACCCCGAGGATATGTCGGGCTATATTGTTCCTTACGAAACGCAATACGCGATGAAGGTTTCTTCAAATACGGAAATTGTGCTTCAATACGGAAGATTGGATAACCGCCAGACAAATCTTGCGTATTACACAACACTCGGCTACGGAGAATAAGGGAGGTTTTTGTTATGGAATACAATATGAGCTTTCCGCGGGAATTAAACAAGGTGAAAGAAAACCGAATACCCGTGGTAATGTGCGGCGGCACGGTTGAATATCACGGTCCGCACTGTGCATACGGCTGTGATACCTTAATTGCCGAGGGCTTGATAAAAAAGCTTTCCGAAAAGAAAGAAATTATGACGGCACCGACAATTTACTACAGCCCGTCGAGCTATGCCGTGGCGGATGAAACAAGCGGCACGGTTCATATCGAGGAGGACGTTTTCGAGGCGTATCTTTTTCAAATTTTTATGAATATGCTTGATGCGGGTCTCAGGAACATATATGTTGTAATTCATCATCAGTTCGAACAGGAAAGCCTTATGCCGATGACGCTTTCTTATATGAAAGCGGCGAAAAGAGCAACCATGCGTCATCTTGAAAAAACGCAGGGCAGAGGCTGGTGGGGAAGTGAAAACTACGCTTCTTATTACGATAATCTCGGCGGCGGGGACGACCCGTTCAGCTGGATAAAGGTTATTCCCACAATGAGCACCGAGGTACAAAACGCCACGGGCTACGATCACGCGGGAAAATACGAATGTTCCATACTTATGTCGCTTTATCCCGAAGCGGTAAAGCTTGAAAGAATAGGTGATATAAAGCACTGGTTTACGGAAAGCGCAAAGGAAGCTTCAAAGGAAATCGGTGACGAAATGGTGGAAAAATCGCTTGAATATCTCGAAAAGAAAATTGTCTGAACAGGCAAAAAAGGGGGTGCCCCTCTCCGTTTAATCGGCGGGGGACACCCTTTTTGTGCGTTGGGAAAGGAATTTTGCCGCGGCGGCAATACCGCCAAGCGGAAAAGCACGCTGTGTTTATTAAAAATAATCGGTTTTCGATTGCGAAATATTAAATATCGGGATTGACATATTTTGTCCGATGATGTAAAATAGGCATTGCCCATAAAAATGATTGGAGTATTGACAAATGAGAAAAATTATACTGCTTTTGTCGGCAATGATAATATCGCTTTTTTGCACCGTAAACGCATTTGCGGCGGATACGCTGTACGCCGCGCCGGTTGAGGGGTATATGTCGTTGAGGATATCGCCCGACGAGGCAAGCCACGAGATAACGCAAATTCCCGCTTGCGCCAAGATTGAGGTTATCGAAAAAAGAAACACTTGGGGCAAGGTTATTTTCAGGAAAAAATGCGGCTGGGTAAATTTAAGCTTCACCGCAACGGATTACAACAAAGCGGCCGAAGCTACGGGCTACGGCTCGGAAAAAAACGTTAAGATTTCATCGAAAAAAGGAAATGCGGCGCTTTACAGCCTGCCGTCAACGCTTGAGCTTCTCGGAAGTACGGTAAAATATACCGTGCCGAACGATACCGTTTTAAGCATAAGCAGAGAAACGCAAAACGGCTGGGCATTGGCAACGATGAACGGAAAATATGCCTGGGTTCAGACGGAAAACACCGTTGCATACGAAAGCTTTGCCGAGGAGGAAACGCAAAGTTACGGTATATATTATGTGTACGTTCTTTCAAAGGACGGCGCGGGCTTGCCTCTTATGAGCGACATAAAAAAGGGGAAAGAGCTTGCGGTTATTCCCGATTGCATAAAGCTTACCGTGCGGGAAGAAAAGGGTAATTACGGATACGTTTCTTATGACGGGCAAAACGGTTGGATAGATTTAAAATACACGGCAAATACCTTGGAAAATGCGCAAATCGGCGCGGGAACAATCGTAAATAAGGAGTTTACGGTTGTCGAAGCGGGCGAGGTGTCGCTGATGAGCGTTCCCTCCGATTATGAGGGGGACGCAAGCTTTCCGCAGGGAAGCGTAAAAAGCGGCGAAACTGTTTTCGTTACGCGTGCCACGCAAAGCGGGTGGAGCTTTGTTTCGGCAAACGGCGTGCGCGGCTGGATAAAGCCGGGCAGCCTTGCCGAGAATGTTTCCGAGCGGTACGACACCGTAACACTTTGCGAGCCGTACTATGTGTATGCGGCGGCACGAACGAAAAAGGGTGTGCCGCTTTACCCGGATAAAAGCGGTGCTAAGGAAAGCTTTGCCGCCTTTCCCGAATGTTGCAAGCTTCAGGTAATATCCGAAAACGGAGATTATATATACGTATACAGCGACTATGCGGCGGGGTGGATACAGCGCGCGGACACTCTCCCGACGTATGAGGAGGCTATGCGGGCAAATCCAAACGAAAAAACCGCTTACAGAAAGGTGAAAACGGAAACAACCCTGAGAACCGTTCCGATATATTCGGTTTACGGCGGCACAAAAGAGCTGTTGACGGTGTCCGTGGGTGCGGAAATTGCCGTTATAAAAACCGTTGTTACGGGAAAACGCAAATGGGGACTTGCCGAGGTTGACGGCACATTCGGATGGATAAATCTGAATTGTACGGAAAAAGCAATTTCGCCCGTATTGCGCATTGCGATAACGGCGGGCGGAGTTATTGTCGGGGTATTTTTATTATTATTTATAATATATATAATCGGGAGGATTTCAAAATGCAGAAAGCATACAAAATGAACATTGCCGGATTGGAGCGCGAGCTGCCGTTGTTTGCCGTGAACGACAAGATAAGCATTGCGGCATTTATAATGTTCGGCGATGTGGAGCTGACAAAGGCGTGCGCAAGGGAGCTGCTGAAGAAAGCACCCGAGCACGACATTATGATAACCGCCGAGGCAAAAAGCATTCCGCTTATTTACGAGATGGCTCGTCAAGAGGGCGCAAATAAGTACATAATCGCGCGCAAAGGACCGAAGGTATATATGCGCGACGTGCTCAGTGTGTCCGTAAATTCGATAACAACCAAGGGCGAACAGCACCTTTATCTCGGTGCGGACGAGGTTGAGCTTATGCACGGAAAAAGGGTGCTTATTGTCGACGATGTTATCAGCACGGGAGAAAGTCTTAATGCGCTTGAAAAGCTTGTTGAAGAAGCGCAGGGAGAAATCGTCGGCAAAGCGGCGGTTTTGGCGGAAGGCGACGCCGCCGAGAGAAAAGACATATTCGTGCTTGAGCCGTTGCCGCTGTTCGACTGTGACGGAAACCCCGTAAAATAAACCACGATTTTGTTGAAGGAGTGTTCGGCTTGGAAAACGAGAGCATATTCGGCTCGGCGGATTACAGACGCTCGCGCAATGCTTACACGATTTTGTGTATGATTGAATATTTCATCACAATTCTTGTTGATGATGCCTTTTTGGCAAAATTGCTCGGATATATGGGCATAAGAGATTCTTTAACGGGCATTATAACGTCGGTTATATCCTTGGCAACGGTTTTTCAGCTTGGGGCAATATTCGTTCTTGCGTTGCCGATTAACAGAAAGAAAACCGTTACCGCTATGAATATAGTAAGCTATGTGCTGTTCGGCTCTTTATATTTGCTTCCGTTTTTAAATATCGGAGTCGGCTTAAAAACAGTGCTTGTGGCGTTTAACATTCTTTTTGCGTATGCGGCAATGTTTGTTGCTTCGCCGATGATGTTTCAATGGGCGAACAGCTATGTTGCCCCTACGGACAGGGCGCATTTTTCCGCGGTTAAGGAGGTTATATCTCTTATAGGAGGTATAATTTTCAGCACGGCGGTAGGCTACATTATGGATAAATACGAAGCTGCAAGCAATTTAAAGGGTGCGTTTTTGTTTGTTGCAATAAGCGTATTTGTTTTAACCACGATAAATTTCTTTAATTTTATCGCAATTAAAAACGACACCGCAGAAACGAAAACAATTCCCTTTAAGGAAGCGGCAAAGGAAACGGTGTTTAACGGCAAGCTTCGCAAAATAATTGTGATGACGGTGCTCTACAACTGTGCACGCTATTCCTGGGTGGGCTTTATGGGAGTTTTTAAAACAAAGGATTTGGCACTTTCGATATTTGCGGTGCAAATAATAAACACACTCGGCAATTTTGCCAGAATGATATTTACCATTCCCTTGGGCAAATATTCCAACAAAAAAAGCTTTGCAAAGGGTATCGAGCTGTCAACCGCCATTTGCGGGATAGGGTTTTTGCTGTGCATATTCACAACGCCGAAAACGCGGCTTTTGGTGGTTATCGTAACGATTTTGTACAACGTATCCATTGCGGGCTACAATCAAAATTCGTTCAACGTTGTTTACAGCTATGTAGACTCGCGCTATATTTCGCACGCCTTGGCAATAAAAAACAGCATAGGCGGTTTATGCGGCTTTGCGGTTGCGATTGCGTCGGGTAAGATTGTTGAGCTTATACGCTCCGCAAACAACACGATTTTCGGGATAAAATTGTACCCGCAACAGGCATTGTCGATAATATCGTTTGTATTTTCCGTAATAACGGTTTTGTACATAAAGCTTAAAATAGAAAAAGAAACGGTTAAAATACAGTAATCGTGCGGAAACTCCAACCCTCGGGATGCGGAACACAGCTTACCGTAAGCAATAAAAAAAGAATATTTTCCGTGGGTTAAAAACGCGGTTATCGGTAAAAAAGGAGCAGATTTTTTCTGCTCTTTTTGAGCGTAAATTACCTTGGCGTATCGTTTCCCCCAAAAAGACAAATAATCATATAAAAAGCAATGTTTTTATTGACAACAACCACGCCGTTTGCTATAATACAGGCGGCAAATAATTTAACTGAAAACGGGAGTAATGATGATGAATATTATTGTTGTCGGTTGCGGAAAAATAGGGCAAAAGCTGATTGAAGAGTTAAGCTGTGAAAAGCACGATATTACGGCGGTGGATATACGCCCCGCGGTGATACGCGAGCTTACGGCGCGGTTTGACATTATGGGCGTTACGGGCAACGGTGCCGTAATCGACGTTTTGGAAGAAGCGGGAATACAAAGCGCGGATATTTTAATCGCCGTAACCGGGTCTGACGAGATAAATCTTCTCACCTGTCTTATAGCGAAAAAATCGGGCGGTTGCAGAACGATTGCCCGCGTAAGAAATCCCGAATACGGCAAGGAAATAAGCATATTCAAAGAGGATTTGGGCTTGGCAATGATTATCAATCCCGAGCTTACCGCCGCAAACGAAATAGCGCGTGTGTTGCGCTTCCCGTCCGCGGTGCAAATAGACAATTTCGCAAAGGGCAGAGTGGAAATTTTAAAATTCAAAATACCTGCGGGCAACGTTCTCGATAACCTTGCAATAGCGGACGTAAGCCGCACTCTTCGGTGCGAGGTTTTGATATGCGGCGTTGAAAGAGGTAACGCCGCTTTTATCCCCGACGGAAGCTTTGTGCTCCGTGCGGGCGATTTTGTAAGCATTATAGCCTCGATAAAAAACGGACAGTATTTTTTCAAAAAAATAGGTATAAAAACGGGCAGTGTAAAAAATGCAATGATTATCGGCGGCGGGGCAACGGGCTACTACCTTGCAAGCAAGCTTTTGCAAACGGGCATTGACGTTAAGCTTATCGATAACAACAGCGCGCGCTGTGAGGAGCTGTGCCAACTTCTTCCGCGGGCAACGGTTATCAACGGCGACGGTACGGATGCGTCCGTTCTGACGGAGGAGGGCATTGAAAGCGCCGACGCGGTTATCGCGCTGACGGGAATAGACGAGGAAAATATTTTGCTTTCTCTTTTTGCAAAAAGCAAATCACAAAACCGCGCAAAGGTTGTGACAAAGCTTAATCGCATATCTTATGACGATGTTATAAGCGCGCTCGATCTCGACACGATAATTTATCCGAAAAACCTTACCGCGGAATATATACTCAAATTTGTTCGCGCAATGAACAACTCCGTCGGCGAAATAGAAACAATGCACTTTATTTTGGACAACAAGGCGGAAGCGCTTGAATTCAGAATTGACAAGGAAAGCTCCTTTACAAATATTTCTCTCGAAAATCTTAAAATAAAAAAGAATATTTTGATAGCGTGCATCAATCGCAACGGGAACATAATTATTCCGCGAGGACAAGATGAAATAAAAGTGGGAGATACCGTTATCATTATCACGACAAACAGCGGAATACAGCAAATTTCCGATATATTGAGTTGAGGTGTCGCAAATGAATGTCAGGGTAATTCGTCATACATTGGGTTGGGTTGCGATTGTTGAGGCGGCGTGTATGCTTATGCCGCTGATATGCGCGGCAATATATAAGGAGAGCTGTATCGGGGCGTTTTTGTGCTCGATTATTCTGTGTGCGGGGATAGGCTTTTTGCTTACCAGGGGAAGCGTTCAAAGGCGCGAAATGTATGCGCGCGACGGCTTTGTTACCGTTGCGGCAAGCTGGATTATGATAAGCTTTTTGGGGGCAATCCCCTTTATGCTCGGTGCGGAGGGCTTTACCTTTGTCGACGCTCTTTTTGAAACGGTGTCGGGCTTTACCACAACGGGCGCGTCCGTATTGACGGACGTGGAGGCACTTCCGAAATCGCTTGTTTTTTGGCGCAGCTTCACTCATTGGATAGGCGGAATGGGCGTGCTCGTGTTTTTGGTTGCGCTTTTGCCGCTTTCGGGCGGAACGAATATGTACCTTATCAAGGCGGAAAGCCCCGGTCCCAGCGTGGGCAAGCTTGTTCCCAAGGTGCGCACAACGGCAAAAATTCTTTACGAAATATATATTGTGCTGACGGTTGTTCAAATAGCGTTGCTCATTTTGGGCGGAATGGAGCTGTTTGACGCGCTTACGCTTTCCTTCGGCACGGCGGGCACTGGCGGCTTTGCCGTGAAAAACAGCGGCATTGCGAGCTATTCGCCGTATTGTCAGTGGGTAATTACGATTTTTATGATTATATTCGGGATAGATTTTTCTGTATATTATTGTATTTTAATGCGCAAATTCTCCGCGGCGTTTCGTTCGGAAGAGGTGCGGGTGTATCTTCTTACGATTGCGGCGGCAACGGGAATTATTCTTTACAATTGCCGTCATATGTTTTCGGGCTTTTTCGAGGGACTGCGCCACAGTGCGTTTCAGGTAGCGTCGATTATAACAACCACGGGGTATTCCACCGTTGATTTCAACCTGTGGCCCGAGCTTTCGAAAACGGTTTTGCTTTTGCTTATGTTTATAGGTGCTTGTGCGGGAAGCACGGGCGGCGGAATAAAGGTGTCGCGCGTTATAGTAATGTTTAAAAGCATTATCAAAGAAATACGCCTTGCGGTGCGCCCGAAAAGCACACACAAATTACAGCTCGGCGGTCGCCCCGTGGAGCACGAAACCCAGCGCTCCATAAACGTATTCTTTGCGGCATATATTGTAATATTCGTTGTGTCGATTTTGATAATAAGCATCGATAATTTCGATTTTACGACGAATTTTTCGGCAATTGCCGCCACGCTCAACAATATAGGACCGGGGCTTGGCAAGGTAGGTCCGACAATGAGCTTTGGGGAATACGGCGCACTGTCAAAGCTTGTAATGACGTTTGATATGCTTGCCGGCAGACTGGAAATATTCCCGTTATTGGTGCTTTTTGCGCCGTACACGTGGAAAAAATAATCGAAACGCCGAAATGAAGGGGCACAGCCCCGTATTAAAAGAGCCGCCCCCGAGCGTCAAAACTCGGGGGCGGCTCTTTTATGCTTTTGGGGGCAACCGCCCGAAAAGCAATACGCCGAAATGCTTAAACCCGGATTCCGTATGTAAATATTTTTTTTGCATTTTCGCCGAAAATTTTGATCTTGTCCGTTCCCGAAAGCTTTGAGAGGGCAACTCTGCCGAAAGTTTGGCGGCAATCGAAAAATGCGATGTCGCTTCCGTAAAGAATTTTATCAACGCCGATTTGCGACACAATCCATTCCAACGCTCCGTCGTAAGTTGATGAAATTGCGGTATCGACAAAAACGTTGTCGCACTTTTTGCAAGCCTCGATAACGGCAAGCTTAGCCAAACGGTCGGTAAAAGCCGAGTGCCCGAATATAAATTTTGCGTTTTTATATTTTTTTGCGACCTCGAAGCCTTCTTTAACCTCTTTTTCGTACCAAGCGTGGAACAAAACGGGAAGATTGTGCCTGTCGGCAAATTCATATGCGGTGTCATAGCCGCGGTTGTTGAGGGCGGCACCCTGTTCCGCCCCGTGGATTTTCAGCCCGACCATCCCCGAGCCTTCGTAAAAATATTGTGATATGTCGTAATCGTAGTGCGGTGTGGGTGTGGCGTAGCCGTAAATTCTTCCGCCGAATTTTTTGCAGGCTTTCACAACATTTTCGTTCCCGACCGCGGGGTACGTTTCAAATGCCGAAACGGAGGACACACAGCCCGCCGTTACCCCGAGGCGGTCATACGTATCGACTATGTTTTGTGCGTTTCCGTTTACCATAGCCGTGCCGTTGGCGGGGTCAATATGCGCGTGAACGTCAAAAATAAACATACCGTCGACCTTAAGTCCGTTTAAAACCGTGTCCGCAATCATAACGACACCTCCGAAATAAATTTGTTGAGATTGTCATAGGCAATCTTTTGCTTGTCCGTTTCGCTTATGTCTGCGTATCTTATAAGCGAAACCCCCGCCGCGGCGGATGCCGTGGGCATTCCGCTGCCGAACAGCAAACGCTCCGCGCCGAATTTTTCGCAAATCAGCTTTACGGCGTTGTGCGCCACAAAGGTGGAGGTTTCCGCAAAAACGTTTTCGTAACGGTCGAACAAATAGGTCAACCGATGAAGTTCGCGGTAGCCCGTATTTGTTATAATAAGCCTAAGTGCGGGAAAATCGGTCAAAAAACGTTCGATATCGCTCCAAGAGGCTTCGCCCCTGTCCATAAAAACGGGCAACCGGTGTGTTTCGCAAATTTCGGCAAGAGAGCCGAAAGTAAATTTATCGAGCGAATATCTGTAACTTCCGGGCAAAATACGCACGGCTTTAACATTGTCGGCAATGAGGGCTTTTTCCGTTTCCGTTGCCGACGGAAAAAGATCGAACAGCTCGGGCATAATGCAATGTTGCTTTACAAGGCGCGGATTGTTCGCACACTCGTCGTTTAAAAGCCCGTTACCGGTAAGCGGGTCGTTCTCGCGCGAGGCGCAGTGGTATACAAGAGCTTTTTCAACGCCGCAAAAATCCATCGTTCGAATAAAATCGTCAAGCGTTTTGAGCGAACCCTCGCGGGGGATATTTCTCAGCCCGATCATACAGTTGCAATCAAAAAATTTAAGCAATCGAACGCGCCTCCTTATAAAATTTGCGGGGCAACTTTTTTAACCGCCGTTATAACATCGTCAATATCCTTATCGTTTAAAGTGGGCGAAAGGAACAAAAATGCGTTTCTCGGCATTAAATCTATTGCAACGGGACACATATTTTCCGTGTAAACGATTTCCTCGTCAAACTGATTGAACGGGAAGCCGTTTTTGTCGATTGTTTTTTTGTGAAAAATCTGCGGAATCATATACACGGGTCTTCCGCCGTATTGCGAAGAGAAGAAGATGTTTTCCGCCCGCATTGCGTTTATGAATTCGCCTGCCTTTTGTGCGGTGGGCAAAAACATAACCAATGCCGAGGCAACGTCACCCTTTTCGTCGATAACGCGCTTAAAGGTTATTCCGTCAATGTCGGAAAGTCCCTCCTTGAGCGCTTTTTTTACGCGCCTGTTACCGTTTATAATCGTATCGAGCTTTCCCAGCTGCACACGTGCAACAGCCCCCGTAAATTCGCTCATTCTGTAGTTTTGCCCGATAAGAACGCGTTCCGCGTCTTCCACAAGGAAGCCCTCCTTGTTGCGGTACATTCCCTGGTCGTGATAGCGTGCCGCGCGCTCGTATATTTCGTCATTGTTTGTTACCACAACGCCGCCCTCGCCTGTGGTGATAAGCTTGTTCATTTGAAGCGAAAATACGCCGATGTCGCCCCACGTGCCCATACATTTTCCGTTAAGAGATGAACCCATCGACTGTGCAACGTCTTCTATTACAATAAGGTTGTACTTTTTTGCCTCCGTCATAATTTCGTCCATTTGGCAGGGATTGCCCAAAAGGGGAACGGTGATCAGTGCTTTTGTGTATTTGTCGACAATGCTTCCTATTTTTTGGGGGTCTATGTTAAGTGTGTCGTCAACATCGGCAAATATGGGAACGGCACCCGCGCAAACCACAGCCCCCGCCGTTGCCAAAAATGTGCACGCGGGAACGATTACCTTATCCCCGGGACCTATCCCCGCCGCTTTCAGCGCAACCATAAGTGCCGCGGTGCAGCTTGTTACGGCCAGGGCGTGCTTTGCGCCGATTCGTTTTGCAAATTCCTCCTCAAATGAATTAACCTCCGTGGGCTTGTCAAAGCCGTAATACCTGAAAGGCGACTTTTTCATACAAACGTTGAACAGTGCCTTTGCCTCTCTTTCGTCGTAAAGCTCGGCCCCCGGCCAAGAGGGATTAAGCATTGTGTCCCTTACGGGAGTTCCGCCGTTGATTGCAAGTTTTTCCATAAAACAACACCTCGTTACAATGATTGATTTGCTTTCAGTATAGCACACGAAACCGAAAAAACAAGAGCAAAAAAAATAGATTTGAGGTTTATTTTTTTTTGCCCCGAAACAAATAAATCGCGCTTCGGTTTTCGGGGAGGCGTTTGTGCCTTTTTCACACCCCGCGCCGAAAGAAACGAGGGCGTAAATATTTTACCGCGAGCGGGCGATGTGCCCGCGCCGCATATCCCGCAAAAAACCCTTTTTTGCGGAAACAGCGGGGAAACCAAAGAAAATGACCCCGGTTTCAAAAATTCTATCCCTTGAAAGAAATGCGCGGCAATGGTAAACTGAAATTACAAAAAAGCGGTTCGTAAATTTTTTGTAAGGGAGAGATTTTGTGAGAAAGAAATTTAAGAAAAAACTCGGACGTGCTCTTTCGTTTTTGCTGTGCGTGCTTTTCGCCCTGCAAACGAATACCGCCCGCGGTGCGTGGGACGGGTACGAAAAAAAGGAAAATGAGCTGATGGTGGTGGATATGAACATTCCCTCCAATATCATAAACGCGGGTATCGGCGCGTCGCGCGCACATACCAAAACCGCGGCGTTTGCGGCTCATTACAACAACAACCTTCAAAAAAAGAGCATTCTTTTCAAAAACGTTCCGCGCGACTGGTCGGAGTACGGAAGCGTTCAGTTTTGGATGTATTCGGCAAAAAAACTGAAAAAAGCGGGATTTACGTTTTTTGTAAACAGCGACCCCGAATGGGAAACCGGCTCGTCGACGCATCAGGTTTGGTTTACCGCCGAATTTGAGGGCTGGAAGCTGATAACCATTCCGCTTTCGGCAATGGCGGTATCGCGCGACGCAAGCTTTGAAAAGGTTACGGGGTGCGGTTTTCATACCGGGTGGTTCAATCCCTATACGGATGACAATATGGATGTTTACATAGACAGCATTCGCCTGATTAAAAGCGACCCGAAGAATATTATGTTCAGCCAGGATGTGCTGAGCATAGGCGAGCAAACGGAAAAAACATCGTTTATTGCTCATATCGACAGCGAGTTTGTTATAAACAAGGGCACAAAGTCGACCTTGCTTCCGCAAAACACGGCTGTTAAAGCAAAGGAGAAGGACGGCGTGTGCCATATCCCCGCACAAACGTTTGCAGGCTGTTTGGGCGCAAAGCTTCAAGACGGGGCACTTACTTTGGGGGATAAGAAATTTTCGGCTTTTGAAACGATAGACGGCATTTCGTATGTTCCCGCATATGAATGTGCCGAAGCGCTGGGGCTTAAGGCCTTTGAAAATATGGGACTTGTTGTAATAGGCGACAAGGCGGAAGAGGTGCAAAAGGATTCGGAGCTTGTTTATCTGCTGTCATCTCACGTTATGTACAGAGATGTAGCCCCCGAAAGCGTAACCGACGAGGAATATACCGCCCTGCAAAAAAGAATAAGATATATGCTCGTCGGCGATGAAACGAACGACCTTGAAAATACCATAGTTCAAACGAAAATAAAGAACATAAACACCACCGCCGCAAAGCTTTGGTCCACGCTTAACAAGCCGGCGGCAAAGGCGGACGAAATATTCAACCTGTTCGGAAACGACGCGCTTGCGCAAAAATCCACTCCAATGGGTAAAATGTGCGAAAGCGTGCGCGATTTGGCATATGCCTACGGAACGTACGGAAGCGAGCTTTACAAAAACGAGCAACTGCTTGATGATATTTTATATTGCCTTGAATGGATATACGACAACGTTTACGGAAAAACTGCCTGACGAACACGGGCTTTCTTAACGGCTACGGTGACGAATGGACGGCGTGGCTTGTTGTTGCGCCGCGCGCCATTGCAGACACAATAACCATAATCGAGCCGGACGCGGCACAGCTTTTGGGAAAAGAAAAATTCGAAGAGCTGACAAAGAAGTATTTCAAGGTTTGCCATAAATTCGTCGACCAGTTCGATACAAAGGACGGATCAAACGTGCTTTGGATGGCGTACATAGCACTGGAAATGGCAATTATGGAAAAGGATGCGGAGGCCATAGCGGCAACCCGCGACAAGTGCCAGCGTGAATTTCAATATGTGGAATACTACGAAAACACACCCTACAACGAGGTGGAAAAAAGCGACAACGGTATGCACGTTGACGGCTCGTACGTAATGCACACCCACCACGCAATGACGGGGGCATACGGCGAGGCACTTATGACAAGCACGGGCAAGCTGCTGTACGCCTTGGCGGGAAGCCGCTTCGAGCTTTCGTCGCCGCTGTCGGTGCATTTCGAAAAATGGATAACGGACAGCTTCGACCCCGTTATGTACAAGGGCGGCATAATGAGTATGACAACGGCGCGCGTGCGGAAAACGCACCGCTACGTTGAAAAATACAACGGCATAGGAATACTTACGGGAATGCTCGATATTTTGGAGTCGGGCGTTATATCGGAGGAGAGCTTGCCGCGTGTACGGCAGGTTATAAAGCACCACCTTGCGGAAAATACCTTTGAGGGGGCAAACGATGTTTTCTCTTTCCGACATTTGGCGATGACGGAAAAGCTTTTGCAGGACGAAAGCGTACCCGTGAAAAATGATATTTATGCGAAAATATACGGCAGTATGGACAAGTTTGTTCAGCACCGCGAGGATTACAGCGTGGGCATATCCGCCTCAAGCGAACGTATTTACGCATTTGAAGCACTGACGGGCGAAAATCAGAACGGCTGGTATCAGGGCGACGGAATGGTTTTCATATACAACGACCAGGACGAATTTGACCACAATTATTGGTATAACGTAAACCCATACCGAATGTCGGGCGTTACGGCGGACACGCTGGAGCGAAAGGTGGAACGGATAGATCAGGGACACGAATATTTGAGCCATCAGGATTTTGTGGGCGGCGTTTCGACGGACGGCGGATATATGACGGCGGCAATGGCGCTTGAGTCGTTCCACGAGGAGCGATCGAAGGAGGAGCAGGTTGCGCAAAGCAACAACACCTTCGGCTCGGCAACGGCGTCACCGCACAACAGCTCGCTTACGGCAAAGAAGGCGTGGTTCTGCTTTGATGACGAGGTTGTGGCACTGGGGTGCGACATCGACTCGCACAGCGGGGCAAACGTTGAAACAACGGTTGAAAACAGAAAAAGCAAAAAAACAATTTCGACAATTGCCGGGCTTGACGTTAAAAAGCTTCCGGTAAAGGCGGTTGAAGCGACAGGCACCGCCGATACCGACGGAAATGCGCCCGAAAATGCCATAGACGGCGACACCTCCACTCTGTGGGGGTCGGAAAGCGGCGCAACCATAACCTTTGACTTCGGCGAAAGCTTGGGACTGGGGTCGTTTATGATAGCGTTTTACAACGGTAACGGAAGAAAAATCAGCTTCGATTTACAGGTTTCCGACGATAAAATCAACTGGTGTGCACCGATAAGCTTTGTTTCCGACGGAACGGACACGTTTTGCGAATTCCCCATCAATATGACGGGCCGATACGTAAAATTTATCGGGCACGGAGCGGACGTGAGCACCTGGAACAGCATAAAAGAAGTGGTAATGTACGAAAAAATGCCCGACGGGGTAAAATTCTCGGCGGAAAATATTCAAAATGTGGGCGTTGAAAAAATAACCGTGAACGGCGAGGTGTGGGACGAGCTTTACAACACACCCTCCGCGAAAGAAAATGTAAAGTACGCACACCTTGAGGATTACGGCGGAATTTATTTCCCCGCGCCGGTAACGCTTTATGCAAGGCGAACAAACACAACGCCGTCATTCAACGAGCTGTGGCTTGACCACGGCACAGACCCCGAAAACGAAACCTACGCATACTGCATTTTGCCGAACAAAACCTTTTCGCAAACGGCGGCGTATTTCGCCGAGCCGGATATACGGGTGCTGGCAAACAACGAAAGGGTTCAGGCGGTGAAAGACCTTTCAATCGGCGTAACGGGCATTGTATTTTGGGAAAGCGGAAGCTTTGGAGGCATAACGGTAACACAGCCTTGTATTGTTATGGTTAAAGAAACCGAAACGGAGATTGTTATTTCCGTGGCAGACCCCACCCATAAGCTGACGGAAGG
>CAZIQC010000004.1:0-2846 GCA_964541335.1 uncultured Oscillospiraceae bacterium | reverse complement strand
AAAAAAGGAGTGTAAAGAAATGAAAAGCTTAAGAAAAGGTATGTTGATTATTGCAACGCTTGCTGCGGCACTTGGGATTATCGGCGCGGGATTTACCGTAGCCGCGGCTTCTTCAGCGGAGGAGGACAAGGTGCTTATGGATTTTTCCGACCGGAGCATTTACGAAGAAGGGGGAAGATGTATCTACAGTGTAAACAGCAGCCGATTTGCTCGCTCTACGGAAATGCCGTTTTCGGCGGGTATATGCTGCAAATATTTGATAGGCAACGGCGGCAGCGGTGCGTCGTTGAACTTGAATAACACATATGATGCGACTTCGTTGACGGGAACGGATTTTACGAAGTACAACACCGTGAATATGTGGCTGTATAACGGAGATGCGATTTCCGCCGATTACGCGGTGAAGTTTTACCTTTACAGCGGAAACGACGCGGCGTGGGCAAACCGTGCGTATGTGGTTATCCCGAGAACTTGGACGGGGTGGAAAAAGTTTTCGTTCAACCTTTCGGAGTTTAAGGCGACCTCTTCTTTTGACCCGACAAACGTTTCGAGAATACAGTTTATGAGCGGTAATACGGACGGAACGAACGTGACATATACGCCCGAGCAATGGAGCTGTTGTTATATAGACAGAATTTGGCTTTCGGACACAAACCCCGGCTACCTTTTATTGGATTCGGCAAAATGCGAAAGCTACAAAATAAAAGACACGACAACCGCCGCTTTTGAAAAGGACTACACCGCACCGTATTATAACGACTACTCCGTGAAATCGAAATTAACGCAAGGGCAAATGGCAATACTCTACAATGACGCGTCGAACGTTATAGACGCAAGCAGGTATTCGCATATAAGCTTTGCAATGTATTCAGATAAGGTGACGACGGAAGAAACCGATAAAAATACGAGAATTAGATTTTATTTTTACTCAACGGACAACGGTTGGTATCAGTGGAGTTTTGACATAGACTGGACGGGGTGGAAGTATTTTTCCGTGCCGCTGGATAAGATAACTATCGGCGGAACAAGTACTGCAACGGCGTTTAAAGATTGCACCACGGTTAAAGGTTTTCGAATTTATTGCGAGAAAGATACGCTTTCGCCCAAGCTTAACTTCAGCCGAATTGCACTGATAAACGGCGAAGCCGCACCGCTTACGGCAGGCGAGTTCTCCGTTGAGGACAACGCGCAAAACATTCAAACCCCGACAAACAAGGTGGCACTTTCCTACAACAACGCACTGGCGGAATATGTTAATAAAGACAACGTTACCGTAAGTGTGAACGGTGTCGCGCTTGAAAGCGGCTTTACGGTGGGCACAAAAGCGAACACGGTGGAAATTTTCCTCGGCGATATGAAGCCCGCAAGCACTTACACCGTAACCGTAAACGGCGCAACCGACATTTACGGACAGGCAAATGCGGAAACGAAAGCCGTAACCTTTAACACCATTGAACGAGAGCTGGAGCTTGACGGGGACATAAGCTTTGCGACCCAAGCGGGAGATACGCTGACGGCTCTTAAGGGTGCAAGCGATGTCAGAGCGAAAGTTAATGTTAAAAACAATTCCAACAGGGATAGAAGAGTAAACGTGATAGTTGCCGTTTATGACGCCGCGGGCAAGCTCGAAAAGGTAACAATCGAAGAAAGAACCGTTAAGGAAAGCGCCGTAACCCAAATAAACGACGTGGGCGTGACGGTTTCTCCCGCGGAGGGAAGCTTTGCAAGGGCGTTTGTGTGGAAAAATGCGCTGACCCCCGTATACGGAAGCAGCGGAAAGCTTCCCTACGAGGCGGAATAAGCCTTTGCACCGTGCAAATGTTTTGATAAAGCCACGGCTTGTCAAGTGACAACGGAAAGTGGGGTGCGGTAAGAGCGCCGCACCCTATGTTAAAAACGAGCATATGGGAATATGTGCAAAAGGAGACATTCAATGAAAAGATTTATGAAAATTACGGCTTTGATTACGGCACTTGTTTTGATTGCGGGGTGTGTCGGCTTCACCGCCGCCGCAACCGACGAGCGCGACACACTTGTTTTGTTTGATTTTGCCGATGAGGGTATGTATGACGAAAACGGTGGCTTTAAATTGACGTTTGACGGACAGGGAAACCGTTTTTTAAAGGCAACCGATAAAAAGCTGCACGGCGAATTTTGCGCGCAATGGAAAATCGACGGCTACGGAAGCGGCTGTATGATTTATCCGAACGAGGCAAAGGCGGAATATACGGGTATGGATTTTACGCCTTACAACTGCTTTAACATTTGGCTGTACAACGATGAACCGACCGACGGCGACAAGTGCTTTTGGATTGTATTGCAAAGCTACCCCAACAAGTGGGCAAACCGTGCCTCCGCAGAGGTAAAGCGCGACTGGACGGGGTGGAAAAAATTTACATTCCATTTCGACGAATTTAAAGTATCGGGCGCGTTCGACTGGAGCAAGGTTTTTGTGGTAAACTTAAAGCGTGCGGCGGAAGGCGGCGCGGCGGGAAGTATCGACAGCGGATACTGGACAAGGGTGTGTTTTGACAGAATTTGGCTTACAAACGACAACCCCGGTTACATTGCCTTTGACGCGCGCGAGCCGTATTTAAGCAAAATAAAAACACTGAGTGGAGCGGTTGCCTTTGAAAAGGATGCCGCGGTTGACGGCATATTCGGCTGTGCGGCAAGATGGATTAAAGACAAAACTGCGGACGGTTACACGGTGTTTTGGAACAATGCCGCTTCGCCCACGGACTTGAGCGGATTTACGCATATAAATCTTGCCGTCAATTCAAGCGGCGCGGGCACGGGTAGCAAGCCGCGCGACCTTCGCATTTACGGATACGAGGGAGCGAACT
>CAZIQC010000003.1:0-19765 GCA_964541335.1 uncultured Oscillospiraceae bacterium | reverse complement strand
TATTCTTGCGCACTCCCTGACGGAAAGTCGACGATACAGCTCTTCTTTACCCGGAACAAATATTCTCCTGTTTTTTTCGACAAGGAGCATTTTCGGGGCTTGCGGATGAATGGGTGCGTGCCGACCTCCGGCTTGAATGGTAAAAGATTGCTCATTCCAGCCTCTGACCCTGTTTCTCGACATATAAATTGTAGAAAATCCACCTGTCATATATTCGTGATTGAATACGGAGCACAGATTGCCGTTTGTTTTGTTTTTTTCTTGTGCTTTGAGCGCGGTATCCCTTAAATCGTAGATTGCCTCTTTTAAGGTTATTTTACATTCCGACTGCTTCGGAAAAATGTAATTTATATCCAAGTCGTTTCTGAAGCCTATATAAAAAACCCGTTTCCTGTCTTGCGGTACATCATAATCTGCCGCATTAGCCAAATTGACGGTTACTTTATAGCCCGCGTTTTCAAAATGCCGCAGGATATTTTGTACCGCCTCTTTGTGTATATCCGCAAGCATTCCGGACACATTTTCGGCCATAAAAAATTTGGGCTTTTTATCCTTAAGTATTCTGATAAATTCGTAGAATAATTTTCCGCGGCTGTCATCAATCCCACGTTGTGCGCCGGCTTCGCTCCAACTTTGGCACGGAGGACCGCCTATAATTCCGTCGCAGTCGGGAATTTCATTTGACGGAATATTTCTTATATCTCTTTTATCAAGAGGCGTATCGTGATTTTTTTCGTATGTTTCCCATATCGTCTTATCATATTCATTTGCCCAAACAATATTAAATCCGGATTTTTTGAAGCCCAAATCCAAACCGCCTGCGCCTGAAAATAAACTTATAACGTTCATTGTAAATCTCCTATATCGTAAATGTAATTAATTTTGCATTTTTTAGTTGTGCGGGATTGTTTGGATTTTTAATTTTTACATTTGCTATTTTCAAGGTGTCGTTTGTTGCACTTAACTTTTCCAATTTATCGTAATTATCAAATGAATAATATTTTTCGTTATTGATGACAGCCATAAAATTAAATTTTTTGGAATAATCTCTTTTATAAATATAATCAAAAACACTGAAAGGATTTTCTATTCCCCACATACCTCTTACACGCAAATATGTAATGCCCAACGGGTCAACCCTGTTTACTCTGCCGATTTCTTTTGTTTCCGAAAATTCAACACCCTGTATATTTTCGACACCGTTTTTTATAACAGTTTTTATTTGTTCGTAAACATTCTTTTCGGCACAGTAATCGTCGCCGTAAACCATAGCCAAAGATTTAAGCCTATTTTCGTCAACAACGCCCACCGCGTAAATCATATCCTTGACAGTCCAGTCCTCGCAGATACGACACGCTTCTTTTATCATAGGATTGTCGGAAAACAGCTTCGCTTTGGGATAACTGCTGTTTAAAGCCAAAGGAGAATCATTTGATTCTATTTTTTTTACTTCAATAGCGTCACCTCCGAGAAGCATTGAATCGGGCGGATTATTTTGATTTCCCAAATAGCTGAACACGTCCGCTAATTTTTGATTTCGTATGTTTTCATCTTTTTCACCTACTGTAGAAGCAAATAGGTCTTTAATATATTCTTCAAGAGCTTCGCCCATATTGTTTGCACGATTGTGACTTTCCGAATATGTTCTTAATTCAAATTTAGGATTTGAAACCAACTGTATAACAGCGTCGATAATATTTGCCATTTGTAATTCACTCCTTGCTTTTACGCGTTTAATTATGTTATACATATGATATGCGTTGATTTACGGTATTTATCGTTTGGTTTATATATTATTTTGAAATTTCCAGTTTAAAGGTAATGATACCTTGCGTTAAATTTATTATATACCTCAATTCTGGTAAGGTCAATATTTTATGCGTGATTTTTGTCGGGAATGTGCGAATAGACTTGCAAACATTAAAAGTGGGCGTAAAACCGTTGGAATTACACTCGCTTTTAAGTTTATTCGGGGAATTTTAAAGTACCTTGTTTAAAAAGTCTATCGTGCGCGGATTTTTCGGATTGTTGAAAATCTCGTCGGGCGAGCCCTCCTCCAAAATAACGCCCTCGTCTATAAAGAGCACTCTGTCGGCAACCTCCCTGGCAAAGCCCATCTCGTGCGTAACGACAACCATTGTCATACCGTCATCGGCAAGCTCTTTCATAACGTCGAGCACCTCGCCGACCATTTCGGGGTCAAGCGCGCTGGTGGGTTCGTCAAAAAGCATAATGTCCGGGTTCATTGCAAGAGCGCGCACTATCGCAATGCGCTGTTTTTGCCCGCCGGAAAGCTGCTGCGGATATGCCGCGGCTTTATCCGCCAAGCCGACACGCTCGAGAAGTTGCATTGCCTTTTTTTCGGCTTCGGGCTTGGTCATTTTTTTCAGCTTTACGGGTGCAAGTGTGATGTTTTCAAGTATGGTAAGGTGCGGAAAAAGATTAAAATGCTGAAAAACCATACCTATTTTTTGCCGCACGGCGTTGATATTGCACCCCGGGGCGGTTATTTCCTCCCCCTCAACGAAGATTTGCCCGCCGGTGGGCTTTTCAAGAAGATTTATGCAACGCAGAAAGGTGGATTTTCCCGAGCCGGACGGACCGATAACAACAACCTTTTCGCCTTTTTTTATTCTTTGGTCGATTCCGCGCAAAACCTTTATTTCGCCGTGCTCGCCGAAGCTTTTTTCAAGAGCTTTAACGTTTATCACTCTTACGAAGCCTCCTTTCCATTATTGCAAGAAGCCTTGTCATAATAAGTACAATGGCAAGATACACAATCGCTACCAGTAAAATCGGGTTGATTTGATCGTAGGTTGTGTTTTTTATTTGATTTCCCGCCTTGGTAAGATCCACCACGGCAACATATCCCGCAACGGAGGTTTCCTTAAGCAGGGCAATCATTTCGTTGCCGATTGCGGGAAGAATGTTTTTAAATGCCTGCGGCAGAATAATTTCTTTCATTGTGGTTGCCTGCGACAAGCCGAGAGAACGGCCCGCCTCTGTTTGCCCTTTGTCAATGGCGAGTATACCCGAGCGTATAACCTCGGCAACATATGCGCCGGAATTTACGCCAAAGGTTATCATAGCAACCCAGGTGCCGTCCTTTGCCGAAACGAAAATGATAAAAAACGAGATAAGGAGCTGTACGACAACGGGTGTACCGCGAATTACCGTGAGATAAACGTTACACAGCACGTCTATTATTTTAAGCTTTTTGTTGTCGGCGCACATAACCTTTAAAATGGCGATAATCGTTCCTATGATAACGCCTATCACAAGCGCGCCGAAAGTGATAATAAGTGTTTTTTCCAAGCCGCTTATGAGCGTTTTGTAGCGATCCGCCACGATAAACGTTTGATAAAGCTTGGCCGTCCATTCGTTAAACCAATTCATAAAAATACCTCTTACAGGAAAAGGACCGTAAAAAGCGCGGAGTCCGTAAAGGGAAAGCCCCTGTAACAATACGGTACATCCTTGCTTTTTACAGTCCCTTAATATTATTTTTTATTCAGCGTCAAAGGTAAGATCGTAGCTTTGGAAGATTTCCGCAAGCTTGCCGTTTGCCTTAAGTGCCGCAATTGCCGTGTTGAGCTTTTCGATAAGCTCGTCGTTACCGAGCTTTGTTGCGATGGCGTAGCTTTCCTCGGTAAGTGCTTCGTCGAGAACAACCGTTTTGCCGCCCTGCTCTGCGGAGAGTGCGTTTGCCACGGCATTGTCTATAACAACAGCGTCAACCTTGCCCGTAACAAGTGCCGAAACAGCCTCGGGACCTGTTTTAAAGGACTGTACGTTGTAGCCGCCGTCAAGCAAAAACTGCTCGCCCGTTGTAGCCTCTTGGCAGGAAATAACCTTGCCCTCAAGATCCGCGGCGGACTTAATGTCACTGCCGTCCTTAACGATAATCGACTGAGAAGCCTTGTAGTAATCGTCGGAGAAGCCCATATTTTGGCGACGGTCGTCATTTGCGGTAATGCCCGCAACGGCAACATCGTATTTGCCCGTAGCCGCACCGGTGAGAGCCGCGTCGAAATCAATATTTGTGATTTCGACATCGTCGTAGCCCATTTCCGTGGCAAGAGCCTTTATCATTTCCATATCCGCACCGACGATGTTTTCGCCGTCCAAATATTCAAAAGGCTTAAACTCGGCGTTTGTCGCAACGGTGAGAACCTTTTTGTCCGAGGACGCGTCACCCTGCGCGTCATTGTCCGTTGTCTTTGTGTCTTTACCGCAAGCGGAGAAAAGACATAAAGAAAGGGCAAGAGCCGTTATGAGAGAAAGTGTCTTTTTCATAATTATTACCTCCAAAAATATATTACGAAATTATTATAGCACCACTGTATAAAAATGCAAGCTTTTTTTCGAAATATACGTAAAAAAGCTTGTATTTTGAATATTTATGCGATTATTGCTTTTTAAGCTCAAGTGTTTTTTCGTATGCGGCAATTACAGCCTCCTGCGCCGCCGCACGAAAGCCCGCTTTTTCGAGAGCGTGCACTCCGACTATGGTCGTTCCGCCGGGACTGCAAACGGCATCCTTAAGTGCGCCCGGGTGGGCGCTTGTTTTAAGAAGCGTTTCGGCAGAGCCGAGCACGGTTTGCGCGGCGTATTTTAACGCTTTGTCGCGCGGAACGCCGCAATGCACAGCCCCGTCCGCCAATGCTTCGACAAACATATACACATATGCAGGACCGCAGCCCGAAAGCGCGGCGGCGGCATCCATCATAGCCTCGGGGATAAAATCAAGCATACCCGCGCACGACATAATTTTGGCAAACGCCGTGCGCCGCTCGGCGTTTACGGCCGCGTTTGTACAGCAAAGAACCGTTCCCGCACCGTGGGCGCAAGGGGTGTTGGGCATAATGCGTATCACGGGAAGCGGTGCACCGATCATCTCGGTTATTCTTTCGGTCGAAATGCCCGCCGCCATCGTAACAGGCACAAAGCTGTCGCGTCTTTGGGTTAAAGCAGGTCCGATTTCCGAAAGAAGCTCTTGCATAAATTGCGGCTTAACTCCCAGAAAAATATATTCGCAATTTGCGGCAATAAATGCGTTGTCCGAAGCTTGCGTGCCAAGCTCGGAGCAAAGCGCACGTACCTTTTCGCCGTCCTTGTCGGAAACAAGTATATTTTCGCCGCCTATGCTTTTTGCCGCGGCACGCGCCAGTGCGCCGCCCATATTGCCGCACCCGATAAAGCCTGCTTTATTCATAAAAAATCGTCTCCTTTTATCGTATTTGTCCGTTTCCGCGGATTATATATTTGTAAGATGTAAGCTCGCGCAGTCCCATCGGACCGCGGGCGTGGAGCTTTTGCGTGGAAATACCCATCTCGCACCCCAGCCCGAACTCGCCGCCGTCGGTAAAGCGGGTGGAAGCGTTTACGTAAACCGCGGCACTGTCGACCATACGCAAAAAAAGCTCGGCGTCGGGTTGGCTTTGCGTTATTATACAATCACTGTGCCCGGTGGAATGTGCGGCGATGTGTTCCGTTGCGGCAAGTGTGGACGCAACAACGGCAACCGCCATTTTATAGTCGAGAAATTCCGTGTCGAAATCCGCGGCACACGCGCGCGACGCCCTTATTACGGAATACGCCCGTTCGTCGCAAAGAAGCTCTACGGGGTGCGGCTCTTTTTCAAGACGCGTCTTTGCAAGGGGCAAAAATTCGGCGGCAATGTCGGCGTGAACAAGCATACACTCCGCCGCGTTGCATACTGAGGGGCGGCTTTTTTTCGCGTTTTCCAAAATGTCGAGAGCAACGGAAAAATCCGCGCTTTTGTCCACATATATGTGGCATATGCCTGTGCCCGTTTGTATACACGGCACGGTTGCGTTTTTCAGGCATGCATCGATAAGCCCCTTTCCGCCGCGGGGAATGAGCAAATCAACGTAGCCGTTCGCCGTCATAAGTTCGGCGGCGCTTTCGCGCGAGGTGTCCTCGACAAGATTTATAAGATTGGGATTAAGCCCCGCTTTTTCGAGAGCGCGGCGCATGGCGGCAACCATTGCGCGGGCACTGCCCGCGGCTTCCTTTCCGCAGCGCAGTACGCACACGTTGGAGCTTTTAAGGCAAAGTGCGGCGGCGTCGGACGTAACGTTCGGTCGGCTTTCGTAAATAATTGCGATAACGCCCATCGGTACGGACACCTTTTCTATAACAAGCCCGTTTTCGCGAACTGTTCTCTCCGATACGTGCCCCACGGGGTCATCGAGTGCGGCAACGGCACGTATGCCGTCCGCCGCGGCTTTTATGCGCGAGGCGTCAAGATAAAGCCTGTCGAGCATAACCGGCGATATTTTCCCCCTTGCGGCGGATATGTCGAGCGCATTTGCCGCAAGAATATTTTCGGCGTCGCTTTCAAGCTCGGCGGCAACGGCGGCAAGAGCCTTGTTTTTTTCTTCCTTTGTGAGGCGCAGAGCGTCTTTCTTTGCGTTGCGTGCATTTTCGAGAATTTGAAGTGTGGTCATCTGTTTACTCCTTTAAATAATGTGCCGACGTTTTTTCCCTCGGCTATGTCGTAAAGCACAGCGGGGTTTTCGCCGTTAGCTATTATCATATCTATGCCCTTTTCGGTGCAAATTTTTGCGGCGGCAAGCTTTGTTTGCATTCCGCCGGTGCCCAGGCACGAGCCGCGCCCGCCGGCAAGAACCGTTATTTCGGGTGTTATGGCGTCAACCTTGGGTATAATTTCGGCGTCGGAGAATTTGTGCGGGTCTTTTGTATAAAGCCCGTCAATATCCGTAAGCAAAACAAGCAGATCGGCATTGCACGCGGTTGCGATAAGCGCACTCAGGGTGTCGTTATCGCCGAGGGTTATTTCCTCGGTGGCAACGGTGTCGTTTTCGTTGATTATGGGAAGCACGCCCATTTCGAGAAGCCGATTGATTGTATTGTGAAAGTTGGCGAGTCGCTCGCCCGATTCCATATCGGGCGCGGTTACGAGAAGCTGTGCCACGGTATGATTGTATTCGGAAAAAAGCTTGTCGTAAGCATACATAAGCTCGCACTGCCCCACTGCCGCCGCGGCCTGCTTGGTTGCCATATCGTCGGGGCGTTTGCCCAAGGAGAGCTTGCCCACGCCCATCCCTATCGCTCCGGAAGAAACGAGGATAATTTCCGTGCCGGCGTTTTTTAAGTCGCTTAAGGTTTTGCACAGGCTTTCGATGTGGCGAATATTGATACAGCCCGTTTTGTGCGCAAGGGTCGATGTGCCGACCTTTACAGTTATTCGCATAAAATCAGTCCTTTGTAAAATTTAAAAGAATTTTTTGCATTTCGAGGCGCGTTTCGGCGGAATTTATTTTTTCGCGCAGAGCCGCCGCGCCGTGCATACCCGAAACATAGTGCGAGGCGTGCTTTCTCGCCTCGCGTATGCCGACGTATTCGCCCTTAAGCTTGCACAGCATATCTATATGGCGCAACGCAACCTCGATTTTTTCCTTTTGTGAGGGAAAAGTTTTAACCGCTCCTTCAGAAAAAAGCTCGCATATTTGCTTAAAAATCCACGGATTGCCGAATGCCCCGCGCCCGACCATAACGGCATCCGCCCCGGTTTCGGACAAAAGTGCGGCGGCATCGTCCGCGGTGAACACGTCGCCGTTGGCAATAAGCGGAATCGAAATTTCCCCCCTTACGGCACGCAGAACGGAGCGATCGGCACGTCCCGAGTAAAACTGCTCGCGCGTGCGAGGGTGCACCGTTACCGCCGCCGCACCGCACTCCTGCGCGGCGCGGGCGAGCAAGGGGGCGTTTATGGTGTCGGTGTCCCAACCGGCGCGCATTTTCACCGTTACGGGTTTTTTCGAAACGCGGCACACGGCGTCTATTATGCGCTTTGCTTTATCGATGTCGCGCATAAGGGCGGCACCGTCTCCGTTGTTTACTATTTTCGGTGCGGGACAGCCCATATTTATATCTATGAACAGAGCCTCGCCCTCTGCAAGAGGCACAATTTTTTCGAAAACCGACGGATCGCTGCCGAAAAGCTGCAGTGCCGTGGGAAGAGAAGCCGTATCGGCAAGGCGGCGTGTCTTTTTATCCGCAAAAGAAAGCGCCTTTGCGCTGACCATTTCCGTAAAGGAAAGCCCCGCACCGAACTCGTGACAAAGGCGGCGAAAGGCAAGGTCGGTTACGCCCGCCATAGGTGCGAGAAAAACGTTGTTTTTAAGTGTTACGTTGCCTATGGTAATCATACGTCAAGACGCATATCGCCGTTTTTGATAAACCCGTGCTTGCGCATAAATTCCGATATTATGTACGAAAGAAGCCCCGGAAGCACGAAATACATAAGCACGTTGAAAAGAAGCGCGGTAGACACGGGCATTTTTTCCGCCATTGTTTGAACGGACATTATCGGACCCACAAGCCCCGCCGTACCCATACCCGAGCCGGTGGCGTTGCTTTCCATACCGAAAACAAGCGTGGATACCGGTCCGAGAACGGCACTTGTGATAATTGCCGGAAGCCATATAATCGGCTTTTTTACAATGTTCGGAATTTGGAGCATACTTGTCCCGAGTCCCTGTGCCAAAAATCCGCCGAAGCCGTTTTCGCGGTAGCTTGCCACAGCAAAGCCTATCATATTGGCACAGCAACCCACGGTTGCCGCGCCCGCCGCCAAGCCGTTAAGCCCGAGCACAACTCCTATTGCGGCGGAGCTTATCGGAAGAGTGAGGAAAATACCCATAAGCACACTGACAACAATTCCCATAAGGAACGGCTGCTGCCTGACACCCCAGTTGACCCATGAGCCGAGATATGCCATAAACGACGAAATTGACGGTCCGGCAAAAAGCCCCGCGGCACTTCCGCACAAAATGCTTACGATGGGCGTAAGCAAAATATCGAGCTTTGTTTTGCCGCTGATAAGTCTGCCGAAAACAATTCCCACATATGCCGCAATAAATGCACCGAGCGGTTCTCCCGGAGGCGTTACGGTAAACGACGTGCCGTTAAACAGCTCACCCGAAAGTATCTTTGCCGCATACGAACCGATAAGCCCCGTCACCGCGGCACTTACCGTTACAAGCGGGGCTTGCTTAAGCTTGGTTGCCACACCCACGCCTATTCCCGCACCGGTGAGAAGCTGTGCGCATTTTCCCACGGTAACAAGCAGTGTTTTTAAAGAGCCGTTCGGAAAGAACAGCGAAAGCTGTACCAAAATTGTTCCGACAATAAGTGTCGAAAAAAGTCCCAGAGCCATACCGCTGAGTCCGTCGATAAAAATTTGAGAAAGCAGTGCCTTGATTTTCTTCAAAAGAAAACGCCTCCAATATAATTTTTGCATTTCGTACATTATACATAAAAAGAAACGATTTATCAAGGAAAAAGGTGCAAAAAGCGAAAAAAACTATTGAAATTTAATATTTTTATGCTACAATTATGATATAAATTTCGGAAAGAGGTGTAAAAAAATGGCATATTGCATTAACGACGATTGCATCAGCTGCGGAGCTTGCGCGGCAGAGTGCCCCGTAGAGTGCATCAAAGAGGGTGACGGCAAGTACGTTATCGACGCGGAGCAGTGCTTGGAGTGCGGTGCGTGTGCGGGTGTTTGCCCCGTAGGTGCTCCCAACCCCGCGGAATAATCAAATTAAAACGGAAACGGGGTGTAGCTTTACACCCCGTTTTTGAAAAATAAAAAACGGAGAAAATATGATTTACGAACACGAAAAAATCGAGGAGCTGGGAATAAAGGATTACAAAATAATTCAAAGCAAGCGGGAGTTTTGCTTCGGAAGCGACGCGGTGCTCTTGGCGCGCTTTGCGAAAATAAAAAAGGGTGCGTGTGTGCTCGATATGTGCAGCGGAACGGGCATTATTCCGATTTTGCTCGACGGAATGTACAATCCCGGGGAAATATATTCTCTGGAGATTATGCCGTCGGCGTCGGATATGGCGCGGCGCAGCTTTGAGCTGAATGCGCTTTCGCACAAAATACACGCCGTGTGCGGCGACCTTAAAGGCGCGGTTGACCTTTTCGGAAAACGCCGATTTGACGCGGTAACGGTAAATCCGCCGTATATGCCCGTGGGCAAGGGCTTGGTAAATCCGAAAAACGCGCTTGCGGTGGCACGGCACGAAATTTTGTGCACGCTTGACGATGTGACAAGGGTGTCCGCGCAGGTTTTGCGCCCGTGCGGCAAGCTTTATATGGTGCACCGTGCGGACAGGCTGTGCGACGTTATATGCACCTTTCGAAAATACGGCATAGAGCCAAAGCGAATGCAGACGGTTTATCCCAATATGAAAAGCCGCGCAACGCTTATTTTGATTGAGGGGCTTGCGGGCGGCGGTAAGCAGCTTATCGCCGAAGAGCCGATTTTTATGTACGATAACGACGGAAACTATTTGCAAGCCATCAAATAACAAGGAGAATTTTTATGGGAAAGCTGTATCTGTGCGCAACGCCGATAGGCAACCTCGGAGATATTACATACAGGTGCGTTGAGGTTTTAAAAAACGCGGACCTTATAGCGGCGGAGGATACGCGCCGCACGCTCAAGCTGTTGAACCATCTCGGCATAGAAAAACCGCTGACAAGCTATTTTGAGCACAATCGCCGAGAAAAGGGCGAGTTTTTGGTAAACGAAATGAAAAACGGCAAGAATATAGCCTTGGTAAGCGACGCGGGCACGCCCGCCATAAGCGACCCCGGCGAAGACCTGGTGCGCCTTTGCGCGCAAAACGGCATAACCGTGGTGCCCGTGCCCGGGGCGGTTGCGGGGATAAATGCGCTTATTGCGAGCGGGCTTTCGACGGGGAGATTTACCTTTGAGGGCTTTTTAACGGTGAACAAGCACGGGCGAAGCGAGCTTTTGGCGGAGCTTGAGAACGAACGGCGCACAATGATTTTTTACGAAGCGCCGCACAAGCTGCGCGCCACGCTCGGCGATATGCTGGCGGTCTTCGGAAACAGGAAAATCGCACTTTGCCGCGAGCTTACCAAGCTTCACGAGGAAATTATCCGCACAACGCTGGAGGAGGCAACGGCTCTTTACGAAAATACGCCGCCGCGCGGAGAATATGTGCTTGTGGTGGAGGGCAAAAGCACGGAGCAAATAAAAAAAGAAGAGGAAATATTGTGGGCGGAAATGTCGATAGACGAGCACGTAAAGCATTACACCGCACGCGGTCTTTCCGAAAAGGAGGCAATGCGTGCCGCCGCGCACGACAGGGGCATATCCAGGCGCGAGCTGTACAACGAATATAAAAGGCGGTAGGCTTTCTTTTAATAACGCGACCGAATATTTTGCTGTTTTATGCGAATTTACGTTTTTTTGCTCTATATTGCACAAATCGGTTGACAAAGGGAAAAAGTTTTGTTATTATATCACCTGTTAAAAACAAATGTGCGTGGGTGGTGGACATTTTGGAGGAGCGCAAGCTCGTACTCGCGGATTTGTCCGTACTGCCGCCGGTTTATCACAAGGTGCTTTTGGTAAAGGAGCTTCTTTCCTCCGGGAAAGCGGAAACGGTAAACGACGCGGCGGAGATGGCAAATGTTTCGCGCAGTGCGTATTATAAATATAAGGATTACGTTTTTCCGTTCAATCAAATGCGCGGAATACTTACGCTCTTGGCGGAGGTTGTCGACAAGCAGGGCGTTTTGAGCGAAATCCTTTCCGTTACGAGCGAGGCGGGCTGCAATATTCTTACAATAAATCAAAATGTGCCCGTAAGCGGCGCGGCAAGCATAACGCTTACGCTTGAAACGGAAAATATGCGACTTTGCACGAACGAATTTATTTCAGCCGTCGAAAAAATTGACGGAGTGAAGAAAATTGCGGTTTTGGCAAAACAATGATGGAGGCTTACCGATGATAAATATTGCGATAATAGGCTTCGGAGTGGTTGGCTCGGGAGTGTATGAAATAATGGAAAGAAATAATGCACAGCTGAAAAAAAGCTGCGGTGACGGCATATGCGTAAAGCATATACTGGATATTCGCGATTTCCCCGGACATTCGGGGGAAGCGCTTTTCACAAAGGATTTTGCCGATATTTTAAACGACTCGGAAACGAGCATTGTTGTCGAAACGATGGGCGGTGTGCGCTTTGCTTACGAATATACGCGGGCGGCACTCGAAAGCGGCAAAAGCGTGGTAACAAGCAACAAAGAGCTTGTTGCTGCCTGCGGGGAGGAGTTTTTCGCACTGGCGAAAAAGCACAATGTGCGCTATATGTACGAGGCAAGCGTGGGCGGCGGAATACCGATTATCCGCCCTATGGCAAACGACCTTGCCGCAAACGAGGTGGTTTGTGTTGCCGGGATATTGAACGGCACGACAAACTATATTTTAACGAAAATGTTTAAAGAGAACGACAGTTTCGAAAACGCGCTGAAAACGGCGCAGGAGCTCGGTTATGCCGAAAAAGACCCCACTGCCGACATCGACGGGGCGGACGCTTGCCGCAAAACAGCCATACTGATGTCGCTCGCAACAGGGAAGAAGATGCCCGCCGATGCGGTGCATACGGAGGGGATACGCTCGCTTACGGCGGAGGACGTTACTTACGCCGCCGCATTGGAATGTACGATAAAGCTTATCGGCAGCGGCTTCGTAAAGGACGGGCGCGTGGGTGCGTTCGTAGAGCCGATGCTCGTGCCGCGGGAGAATTTGCTCTCGGGTGTGGAGGACGTGTTTAACGCCGTATCGGTTAAGGGAAATATGGTAGGCAATTTACTTTTTTACGGGCGCGGCGCGGGCAAGCTGCCCACGGCAAGTGCGGTGGTTGCCGATGTTTGCGATATTGCACGCTCCCCTGAGTATAACGGGGCATTTTCCTGGGAAAAGGAGGAGCGGGGGAAAATCGTTCCCTACGAAGAAACAAAAGCAAGATTTTTCGTGCGCATCGAAAGTGCACAGCGCGAAAAAATCGAAGCGGAATTCGGGGAAACGGAGTTTATCCGCGGGGTGAACGACATAGGCTTCGTGTCACCGAAGATTACGGTAAAAGAGCTTGACGCACGTCTTGTGCGGTGCGGCGGCTGCATAAAGAAATTAAGGCTACTTTAACGGGAGGTAATTATATTGGGCTTGATAGTTCAAAAATTCGGCGGCAGCAGTGTGGCAAACGCGGAGCGCGTTTTCAACGTTGCACGCCGTGTAACGGATACCTACGACGAGGGCAACAATGTTGTCGTTGTCGTATCGGCGCAGGGAGATACAACGGATGACCTTTTGCAAAAGGCGGCGGAGATAAACGAGCACGCCTCGCGCAGGGAAATGGACGTGCTTCTTTCCGCGGGCGAGCAAATGTCAATGTCGCTTTTGGCAATGGCGATAGAAAAAATCGGTCGCCCCGTGATTTCGCTTACGGGTTGGCAAGCGGGCATAAATACCGACAGCAACTATTCGAAGGCGCACATAAAGCGCATTGTGGGAGAACGTATACAAACCGAGCTTGACAAGCGGAAAATCGTAATAGTTGCGGGCTTTCAGGGCATTAACAAGTATGACGATATAACGACGCTCGGGCGCGGCGGAAGCGACACAAGCGCGGTTGCGATTGCGGCGGCTCTCGGGGCGGATTTGTGCCAAATATTTACGGACGTTCGCGGGGTGTACACCACGGATCCGCGCATAGCGGAAAATGCGCGAATGCTTCCCGAGATAACCTATGACGAAATGCTGGAGCTTGCCGCCTGCGGCGCAAACGTGCTTCATAACAGGAGTGTGGAGCTTGCCAAAAAGTTTAACGTGAATATGGAGGTTCTTTCAAGCTTTGAAAGAGTGCCGGGAACAATTGTTAAGGAGGAAACAAAAGTGGAAAAAATGTCGATAAGAGGTATTGCGAGAGATAATGATATAGCGCGAGTGTCATTGGTAAGCGTGGAGGACAGACCCGGCAAGGCGTTCCAAATTTTCTCCTTGCTTGCAAAAAAGAAAATAAATGTGGACGTTATACTGCAATCCATCGGTCGTGACGGGAATAAGGACATAAGCTTTACCGTGGCAAAGGACGACCTGGAGGCAACGCTTTCGATTATTCGCGATAACGACAGCCTTATCGGCGCAAAAAGCGTGGCACACAGCGACAACGTTTCCAAGGTGTCGGTGGTGGGCGCGGGGATGACGTCCGACCCGGGCATTGCGGCAACAATGTTTGAGGCACTTTATGACGCGGGAATAAACATTCAGATGATTTCCACAAGCGAAATAAGAGTAAGTGTGCTTATCGACAGAAAGGATGCCGAAAACGCGGTTCGCGCAATACACGAAAAGTTCCATCTTGCTCAGTAAAATACGGTGGGGCGACGGGTCTTGCCGATAATTTGAGGTCGCACCGAGCCTGTGCGACCTCTTTTTTAAGGTGATATAAGTGAAACGCATTTTATGCTTCGGCACGGTGTTTTTCGTAGGCGGCATTGCCGCGGCGGCGTATAATGTGAATATTGTGATCGCGGTTTTCGCATTTCTTGCGCTTTCGGTATTCCTTTATCAAAAAGGGTGCGTGCGTTATGCGGCTGTGTGTGCCGTGCTTTTCGTTGCGGGCTTTTTAAGGTGCAACGCATACGTTTGCGAAATTTCCGAAAAAGGCAGGGCTTATGCGTCGGGCGAAGAGAATATTGTGTTTACGGTTTGCGATTTTCCGGACGGAAGCCGTGTAATCGCGAGAACGACAATCGGCAAAAAAAGCACGAAAATATGTATAACCTCGAACGACTGCACGTCGCTTCTTCCGGGGGATATATGCGGTGCACACGTAACCTTTCGCACGGGAGAGGGAAACTACGCCCGCTATCTTTACGGGCGCGGCGTAAGCCTGTGCGCCACTGCCGACAAAATTTACAAAACGGGGCAAAGCCCGTCGAAAATATACGCCCTGCGCCGATATGTTAAGGGTGTGCTGCTAAGACTGTTTTCGGGCGATGTGCGCTCCTTTGTAACGGCGGTGCTTTTGGGCGACAAGTCGCTTATATCGGACGAGCTGTACCGCGTGCTCCGCGGCGGCGGAATAAATCATATAGCCGTGGTTTCGGGAATGCATCTTTCGGTTATGATAGCCGTTTTAATGTACGCGGTGCGCGCAATTTTGGGGCAATCCCGCGCGGCATACGTGCTTATTTCGGCGGCCGCCGTTTTCATTACGCTTTTTGAGGGAGCGGGGGCGTCGGTGGTGCGGGCGTGCATTATGTGCGCGATGTCGTGCGCGGCAAGCTTTCTCTACCGCGAAAACGACGCGCAAACAAGCCTTTTTGCGACAACCGCGGCAATGCTTCTGTTCAATCCGTGCAGTATATACAACGCGGGCTTTGTTTTGTCCGTATTGTCGACACTCGGCATTGTGGTGTGTGCAAATTCCTTTTCGCGCACACTTTCGAAAAAACTGCCGCCCTTTATGGCAGAAATACTCTCAGTCAGTCTGTCGGCACAGCTTTTTGTCACACCTGCGCTTGCTATGTATTTCGGCGAGGTGTCGTTGTACGGCATTTTCGTAAACACTGTTGTGTTTGTCTTTTCGTCGATAATGGTAACGGTGGGACTTTTAATGCTTGCCGTTTGCAAAATTCCGTTGCTTGCGGGTGCACTTTCGTATTGTGTGGGCGGTGCGGCAACAATTATTTTATCCGTAAGCGCCGCGGCGACAAGGCTGCCGCTTTCCACGGTGCGGATAAGTATGCTGTCGGTTGTATGCGCGGCGGTATGTGCGCTGACGGCGGGGCTTTTATTTAAAAGAAAAGGATTGTTCGCGCTCACAGCCTTGGCGGCTTTTGTGCTTATTGCTTCCGTTGTGCCGAAAATATCGGGCAAGGACGCGGAGTGCATACACGTGTCCGACGGAAGCGTTATCGTCGATTGCGGGAGTGCGGGTGCATATCTTGTGGGGGCAAGATACGCCGACGATATACGCTATGCCGCTTTAAAAAACGGTATTGCGGAATTTTCCGCCGCGTTTGCCGACGAAGCGGGCATAAACGCCTGCATAAGCCTTGCGCGGGAGAATATGGTGCGCCGCGTTTACTGCGCGGAAAACACTGTGTCCGCCGCGCGACTCGCCGCTCTTCGCCGCGAAATGAGCGAGGGAGCGGTTACGGTGCTTTGTGCGGGGGAGAGTATTCGCACGGCGTTCGGCACGGCGCAATATTTGCCGTCTGCGGCAAAACAGCCGCCGCTGTGCGTTATTCGCGCGAATAAAAAATATATCTATTGCCGTAGCCTTGACAAAAACGACCTTGCGACAATGCACGAAAACGGAGAAAGACATTTCGCAAACGAAATATATGCACCGAAGCTTCCGTTTGCGAAAAGGGGAATTTTCGACACAATTTTCAAAGAAAAGTAACAAAAAGATGAATTTTTTTTAAAAGGTTGATAATAACGGTGCAATTTTTTAAAATATGTGCTATACTGTAGCAAACAGCTTTACGGAGGCGATACCGATGTCGGATAAAACAGAGGGCAGAAACCCCGTTGCAGAGGCTTTGAAAAGCGGACGCAACATTGATAAAATATACGTAAAAAAAGGCGAAATGCACGGAAGCATTATCCCCATTTTGGCAATGGCGCGGGATAAAGGTATACCGATATCGCGTGTTGACGCGCACCGCCTCGACGAAATGAGCGAAACAGGTGCACACCAAGGGGTGATAGCGCAATGCACAATGTTCGAATATAAAACAACGGACGATATTTTGGCGGAAGCACAGCGACGCGGCGAGCCGCCGTTCATAGTTATTCTCGACAAAATCACAGACCCCGGAAACCTCGGCTCGATAATACGCACGGCGCACTGCGCCGGCGTGCACGGAATAATAATTCCCAAGCACGACGCGGCAAGCGTGAGTGCCGCGTGCTTAAAAGCGTCCGCGGGGGCGGCGGAGTATATGCCGATTGCTCGTGTGGCGAATTTGGCAAAAACCATAGACGAGCTTAAGAAGAAAAACATATGGATAACCGGGGCGGACGCCTCGGGCGAGGTCGAGCTTTACCAAAGCGATCTTAAAGGTGCGATTGCGATAGCAATCGGCTCCGAGGGGGAGGGCATAAGCAGGCTTGTGCTTGAAAAGTGCGACTTTAAAGTAAAAATACCGATGTTCGGTCGTGTTAATTCTCTTAACGCTTCGGTTGCGGCGGCGCTGTTTATATACGAAGCGGTAAGACAAAATAAAAATTGAAAAGGAGAAATGAATTATGCGTGCGGTTGTAACGGTTGTCGGAAAGGACAAAACGGGAATTATAGCAAGGGTAAGCGGCTTGTTTTACGAGCAGAATATCAACATTTTGGATATTTCGCAAAAGCTTATGCAAAATCTTTTTACGATGATTGCACTTGTTGACCTTGCAAACAGTAAAATCGATTTTGACACGCTTTCCGAAAAGCTTGAAAAAACAGGCGAGGAGCTTAACGTGTCAATCACGGTATTGCCCGAGGATATGTTCAAAAATGTAATCGAGGAGGAATAAGTATGACGGATAAAAACAGCACTCTCGTAACAAAAAAGCTTCTTTTGCGCACGGCGGAGGCTCTTGAAAAAAACAATATGAATGCCTTTGTTGTCGATACGTGCAAGGAAGCCCTCGAAACAGCGGAAAATATTTTAAAGGAGGGCGCAATTGTCGGTTGCGGCGGCTCGGTAACGCTTGCGCAAACGGGCATAGACAAGCTTCTTCGCTCGGGCAAGTATAATTTTCTCGACCGCGAAAAAGCCGAGGATAAAACGAAGCTCTATCGCGAAACTTTTTTTTCGGATTACTACCTTTGCTCGGCAAATGCGGTAACGCAAAAGGGCGAGCTGTACAACGTTGACGGAAACGGCAACCGAGTGGCGTGTATCTGCTACGGTCCGGCAAATGTAATCGTCATAGTCGGAAAAAACAAAATCGTGCCGAACATTGCCGCGGCCGCGGAAAGAGTAAAGCAGCTTGCCGCGCCGGCAAACAGCGAACGCCTTTCGTGCGATACGTACTGCCGCGAAACGGGCATATGTATGGGGAGCGGCAAGGATATTGCCGACGGATGCCGTGCCGCGGGGCGTATCTGCTCGACATATGTTATAAGCGGTTATCAGCGCAATAAGGGAAGAATAAACGTTATCCTTGTGAACGAAAGCTTAGGCTATTGAGCCGGCGGAGGGGAATATGAAACAGGTTTTGATAACGGGCGCAAGCTCGGGCATAGGCGCGGAGATGGCGCGCATTATGGCAAAAAAAGGATATAAAGTTATTTTGGCGGCGCGCCGCGCCGCCAGACTGGAAGCCCTGGGAAAGACTCTCGGCGCGCCGTATGTTGTCGAATGTGTCGACCTTTCAAAGGAGGGCGCGGCAAGGGAACTGTTCGAAAAGCACCGCGACGCGGATATTCTCATAAACAACGCGGGCTTCGGCGTTTTCGGAGAATTGACCGAAACCCCGCTTGAGCGCGAGGCGGAAATGCTCAGAGTAAATATAGAGGCTGTGCATATTTTAACCAAGCTTTTCCTCGGAGAATTTAAAAAGCGCGGCAGCGGAAAAATCCTAAACGTTGCGTCGTCCGCCGCATTTTTCCCGGGACCTATGTTTTCGTCTTATTATGCGTCAAAGGCATACGTTTTGCGCCTTTCGCGTGCGGCGGCGGAGGAGCTTCGCCGCGAAAAAAGCCCCGTTACCGTAAGCGTGCTTTGCCCCGGACCCGTTCGCACCGAATTTAACGACGTGGCGGGTGTAAGCTTCGGCATAGGCTCTATCGACGCACAGCACGCCGCAAGGGCGGGAATAAACGGTATGTTGCGCGGCAAGGGGGTTATTGTGCCGTCGTTTACGGTAAAGGTGCTTCGCTTTCTTTCCAAAATTTGCCCCGAAGGTCTTTCAGCGCGCATTGTGTATAAGCTTCAGCGCGCGAAAATGAAATAAGGTGATAAATGTGAAAAAACAAAGGCTTGCACTTTGCTTTGCAGTGGCACTTTCTCTTCTTTGCGGAAGTGCACGGGCGGAGGGTATTTATTCTTATACAACAAAAACGCAGATGACAAAAGGCGTTACGCTTACAAACATAAAGCGCTTTTATGCCGATTATTCACTCAATATAAATGTGGTCGAAGCAGATCTTAAGGAGGCACACTTGAGCCTTGATTTGCTGAAAAATTCAAACGGGTGCGATAAAACCGACACCGTGCTTTCTCTCGCAAAGGGCGAGGAGGGCGTGGTTGCCGCCGCAAATGCCGACTTTTTCTCCTATTACAAGGGCAGTCAATATTTCAGCCTCGGAATAGAAATAAAGGACGGCGCGGTTTTGCAGTCGCACATAAACGACGATATGGCGGCGGGCATTTTTGACGGAAACGCGCTCTCTCTTTCGTATATGGATTTTTCGGCAACCGTTACCGCGCAAAACGGCGCGGTGCTCCCCGTAACGCATATCAACAAGCCGACCGACTACTACGGCGCTTTGCTTATGTATACGCACGCCTTTAACGGCGGAGAAAGCCCGTTTATTCCCGTGGGAATGACGGCTGTAACGGTGGACGGATCAACCGTTACGGCAAAGGGAATAAGTCAAGGCGGGACGTTGCCTATTCCCGAAAACGGCTATATTCTCGTTATCGACGACAATATGACGCCACTGCTCGACCAAAATGTGAGCGTCGGGGAAAGTGCGGAATTCTCGTTGACGGCAACGCCGTCCGTCGAAAATGCGGTAACGGCATTCGGCGGCGGAACGTTGCTTCTCAAAAACGGAGAAAAAACGCCGATTACACATAAGGTAAACGGCTACAATCCGCGTAGTGCGATAGGAGCAAACGCGGACGGAACGGTTGTTTACCTTTTAACCGTGG
>CAZIQC010000002.1:8100-20573 GCA_964541335.1 uncultured Oscillospiraceae bacterium | reverse complement strand
AAAAAAGGGTAAAAATTCGATTTTCACCCTATCGCTTCTTAATTGATTTTATATACGTAACCGTCCGTTTCGAGAATTATTTCTCCCAAAAGGTCCGTTCTGTAAATTTTTGTGCCGAGGTTTTCCAACCTTTCCGTCACAACGGGCGACGGAAAGCCGTACTCATTATCTTTCCCGAGGGATATAACCGCCGCTTCGGGTGTCACCGCTTTTAAAAATTCCTCGCTTGAGGAGGTCGCGCTTCCGTGGTGCGCAACCTTTAATACATCGCTTTTTTCCACAACCGCGGCGGCAAGCATATCCGCCTCTGCGGTTGCTTCCGCGTCACCCGCAAGCAAAGCGGAAAAATCGCGATAGCAAAGGTGCAGTACGGCGGAGGTATTGTTAAGCCGTTTATATCTCTTTTCTTCCGGCGAAAGTGCAACACAGCTTACCTCGTCCGACAAAACCTGCGTTCCGCGTGAGATGTATTCACATTTGCAACCGTTTTCTTCGAGAGCACTCAGCATATCCTCAAAGGTTTTCGTGGTATGCACAACATTCGGCATATAAAACACGCCCACCTCAAAGCTGTGCAAAACCTCAACAAGTCCGCCGATGTGATCCGCGTGCGGATGTGTTGCCACGACAATATCTATTTTTTTACAGCCGAGCGCGCGCAGTCTTTCGCACAATTCGTCGCCGAAAGCGCGCGTGCCGCCGTCGATAAGCATAAACCTGCCGTCGGGCAGACACACAAGCGCGGAGTCCGCCTGTCCGCAATCAAAGAAATGAATTGCGAGCGGTGCACCGCTTGTAATGCTTATACTGTTTTTTTCGTTATTGTACGACACGGTATAGCCGAAACCCTCGCACACGGCGCGAAGCGGCACAAACATCGTGCCGTTTTTAATTACGGGACTTTTCGAAAGGTGCATTTTTTCATTGTTTTTCAGCAAATATTTTTCATTCGGATAAAACACAAGCTCGGTGTCGTCCTTTACTGCCCGCGCGAGAAAGGCTTCTCCGTCCCACAATATATCCGCGCCCAAGGCTTCGAACACGGTGCGCATCGGGATAAGGGTTGTGCCGTCCTCTATATACGGCGGGTGCGGCGTTTCAAGTCGTGCGCCGTTGTAATACACCTCCGGCGGGGCGGACGCATATGCCCCGTACGAAACCAAAAATACCGTTATCGCGCACAGCACGGCAAGTAAAAAATACCGCACTGCCGATTTTATTTTACAGACACACGTCATTTCCTTTTTCTCCCTTTAAAAAATCCGCAATGTTATTTGCCGTCATTTGCACGCATCTGCGGCGCGCTTCGACGCTGCCCCAAGCTATATGCGGCGAAAAGACAACCCTTTCCTTATTTTTTATTTTCATAAGCGGTGAAGTGATTTTCGGTGGCTCTTCCGAATATACGTCTATCGCCGCACCGGCGATTTTCCCATTGTCAATCGCGCGTGCCAGTGCCGCCTCGTCCGTCACCGCTCCGCGGCTTACGTTCACAAGCACCGCGGTGGGCTTCATCATAGACAGCTCCCGCTCGCCTATAAGTCCGGCAGATTTCGTTGTCAACGGGGTTGACAGGGATATTATGTCGCTTGTTTTCAAAAGCTCGTCCATCGACAGTCTTTCAAACGGCTCCTCGCGCACAGCTCCGCTGACAGAGGCATACACAACCTCTGCGCCGAAAGCTTGCGCCACGCTGCCCGTTTTTCTCCCTATTGCGCCCATACCGATAATGCCCCATCGCTTGTTTGCCACCTCGCAAAACGGCTTTCCCAGATGGTTTGCCGCCGCCATATCGGAATATGCGCCGCTTTTTACGAATGCGTCGTAATAATCGAGGCTTTCCGAAAGCATAAACAAAAGCGCAAATGTGTGCTGGCACACACTGTCAACACAATAACCCGGGGTATTGCGCACGCTTATTCCGCGTTCGCGGCAATACTGTGTGTCTATATTGTTGTAGCCTACTGCAAACACACAAATAAGCCTCAGCCGCTCAGCCTTTTCAAGCACGGCTTTGTCAATCTTAACCTTGTTTAAGATAACTATTTGCGCGTCTTTTATTCTTTCCGCCGTTTTTTCGGGTGGGGTTGCGCTGTACACCGTAAGCGAGCACATCTTTTCCACAGGTGAGAAGTCAATATCCGCGCCCATTGTTTCGGCATCGAGTATTACTGCTTTCATAATCAATCTTCCTCAAGCTTTTTAAGCGTTTTCATATCCGCGTCCTTGTCGGGCGCATTGTGCGCGCTTTTTATTATTTTTATATCTTTTACGTTGTATTCTCCCACGGTCGGCTCATCCGCGGCGGAAAGTGCCACGCGCACAATGCCGCGAAGCACAACGGTGCTTTGCACCGTACCCTTTCCGTCCGGTGTCGACACCAGCGACCCTACCGACGGCATATGCTTGGCGTATTCGTCATAGCAATTTTGCTCATACTGCAAGCAACACATCAGTCTGCCGCAGTTGCCCGAGATTTTCGTCGGATTAAGGCTTAAGCCCTGCTCCTTTGCCATTTTAATGCTTACGGGGTGAAATCCGTCCAAAAACGACGAGCAACACAGCGGTCTGCCGCATATACCCATTCCGCCGAGCATTTTCGCCTCGTCGCGTATACCTATTTGCCGAAGCTCTATGCGCGTGCGGAACACGCTTGCCAAGTCCTTTACCAGCTCGCGAAAATCCACGCGTCCGTCCGACGTGAAATAAAACAAAATTTTGTTTTCGTCAAAGGTATACTCCACGTCCACAAGCTTCATATCGAGCTTGTGCTTTTTTATTTTTTCTTCACATATGGCAAAAGCTTCTTTTTCCTTTTTCTTGTTTTTTTCAAGGCGAAGGTTGTCTGCCTCGGTAGCCGTGCGCACAATTTCCTTAAGAGGCGTTACAACATCCTCCTCGGAAATTTGCGTCGGCGCGATAGACACCTTGCCGTATTCCAAGCCGCGCGCCGTTTCCACAATTACGGCATCGCCTATGCGAAGCGACAACTTCCCCGGGGAAAAATAGTACGCCTTGCCCGTTTCTTTAAATTTAACTCCTACTACCTTTACCATGGATATCCTCCCAACATTTTATAAGCATATTCACAATCCACAGCTCGTATTTCATCGATACGTTAAGCATACGCCGTGTTTGCGAGGTTCTTTCTATAACGTTTACAACCGCCGTTCGCGCGGTTTTTTTCGCAAAATCTTCGATATATTCGAAAAGGTCTTCGTTTATCGGGCGCTCGCCCGTTTTCAGTGCAAGCACGTCGCGCATAAAGCTTAAAAACAGCTCAAAATACATATCACAGCCGACAAACGCTGCCTTGCCGCCTTTTTTTATGTCAAACAGTTCCGCCACGGAAAATATCGACAGCTTGTCTCCCGTAAGCGACGATGCTGCCTTAAACATTTTTTCCCTCAGAGTGAAAAATTCCGCATTTTCGCAAATATCCTTTGCCTTGCCTATTATTCCGCCGCAATATCGGGAAACAAACGTTGCATACTCGCCTTTTTCGGGATAACACTCCCGCGTGAAGTGCATTATTTCCTCCTCCGAGAACGGCTCAAACGTAATTTTTACCCCGCGCGAGCGTATCGTCGGCAAAAGGTTTTGCACATTTTCCGAAAGCAGTATTATCACCGCATAGGCGGGCGGCTCTTCAAAGGATTTTAAAAGGGCGTTTTGCGCGTCGGAATTCATTGTGTCGGCATTTTTTACAATGAAAACCTTTGTCGCGGAAATTGCCGGCTTAATGTAAAGCTCGTCCGTAAGGGCGCGTATATCGCCCACGCGTATCGGCGCGTTTTCGCCGAAAACGCACACATCCGGATGTGTTGCGGACAGCACCTTTTTACAGCTCGGGCACACAAGGCACGGCGGTGCTTCCCGTTCGCACTGCAACGCCGCCGCAAAAACGCGCGCCGCCGTAAATCGACCTATACCCCTCATTCCCTCGAATATATACGCCTGCTTTACGTTACCCGTACGCGCCGCCGTCAAAAGCGTACGCACGGCTTTTTGCGTTGTTAAAAAGCTTTCCATATCGTTACCCTTTTTTCGCAATGCGCTTTATGCTCTTTAAAACAAGCAAACTCACCACGTATACCGCCGCGCCGATTATAAGTCCCAAAAGCATACCGTTAAACACGCGTGAGAAAATTATTTGCGCACCGGTAAACACGTGACAAAAGCTGTTCATTATCGACGCATACAGCACTGCCGCGCCCACCGTGCATATAAAGCGAATTATGTGAATATTTGTTTCTTTAACGTAGTAAACCGTCAGCAAAAGTGCGGGCCAGCCCACCAAAAATTCCTTTGTTCTCGGTCTTGCGGACATAAGGTTTGTAACGGTGTTTCGCATAAACGACTCCGCGCCCGAAATGGTTTTTACGTTGCCGCTTCGCACGATGTACACTGCGCCGCAAGTGGCGATAAAAGCAAATATTATTACCCAGTACACCTTTATGTCGGCAGTCAGCAAAAGCTTCAAATCCTCGCGCAGGGGGCGTTTTCTTTCGCCGAATATAAACCAATATGCCACAGCCGCATACACGATCGGAACAAGAAGCGACAGCTTAATCCCGCGGAATATAACGGAATTTATATAATAGTCGCTTCCGCCGAGAAGCGAACACAGCACCCCGCCCGCGGCACACATTACAAAAACGCTGAGCGCGCTTGCCGCAATGCACAAAATCCACGCTCTTGTTTTACGCGCGGTCTTTTTTATAAAGGTCATAACCACGGTTATCGCAAAGCACGGCGCACTGAGTGCAAAAAGAGTGGGAACAAGCATAACAAGGCTCATCGGCGCAACCGCACAAAAGCCCACGCACAGCACCCCGCCGCCCGTTGCGAGCACTTGAAGCAGGCGAAGAGTTTTCCCCGTAAGCATTTGCAATGCACTGAGCCACATAAGTATTATCATAAGTCCGCCGACGGCATTGTTTGTGCGGCGATGCACCGTGTATCCGTCAAGCGACGGAGGCATTTTATCGGTATTGTAGCCGAACGAGCGCAGTTTTTTCATAACGTCGTTCGTTACGTCGAGCGTTTTTTTCGCTTTAAGCGAAAATTCGCCGCTTCCGTTCGTAAGCTGATTTATGCTTACGAAGCGAATGTTTCTGTCAATTACGGAATTGAGCACCTGGTAATACCGCTGTGTGCTGTCCGGCTCGGCTGTGTTCTTGGTGTTAAAGTCCGTTGTTTCGTAGCTTCTGATAACACGCCCCTTGGCGCTTTCGATAAGTTCGGCATAACCGTTCGGCTTTTGGTTTGAAAGCTGGTCGGCATTTTCCGTCAGCACAAGCGTGAGCTTATTTTCTTCGATAAGCTTTTTGAATGCCGCGGTGTTTTTCTTTGCCGCCGCCGTTTCGTTCTTTCGATAGGCGTTTTCCTTAAGATTTAAATACTTTATGTCGTATTTTTTCACAAGCTGTGCTATAAGCTTTGTATATTCCGTATTTGTGTAGTCACCCGCGAGCGTGGCAAGGGCAACGTCAAACCCCGCGTCGTGCGCTGTTTTTATTTTTTCCTCGTCAAAGCCGAGCATAATCTGCCAGGCGTATGCCGCGTCGTCGTACAAAACGTACACATCCGCGCCGAGCGGGGTGGTTATTTTTTTATACTCCTCGTCCGTATATTTGCTCGGAATCCATTTTTTCAAAAATTTCTTTGCGTGCTCGCGTTTTGTTATCAAAACGTAGCTGTCATTATGAATACGGTCGTTTTTTTCGAGCTGTTTTATTATATCCTCGCTCTCGTCGTCATATTTGTGAAGCAAAACGTTGTACTTTATCGCCGTTATATATCCCGCCGAAATCATCGAGTTTACGCTTTCTTCTCCGACAAGTGCCGTATTTACGCCGATTTTTTTGTATTCGGCAAGGTTTTTTTCCATTTCCCTTTCGCTGAGTACCATTTGCGCATTATTGTAATTAAGCGCAAACACAACGTTGTTGTTTTGTTTTTCGTAGGATATGCGCTTTGCGAGGTTCGGCATTGCCAATGCCGCCAACACAGCAAATGCGATTATTTTTACCGCAATGTTTCTTTTACTCATTTTTTCTCCTCCGTTTCGCCGCCGAGACGATTTAATATTGTTTTAAGACTTCCGTTTGCCGCAAGAGTTGCGCAATATGCCGCGCCGCACAGGCACAGCGGCAACAGAAACGTTATTTTTCCGTGCAAAAGGTCGGGTGCGGCAAAGTAAAACGCAACGAATACCGCCAGTGCCACCGCCGCGCCGCACAATATTTTAAATATACCTTCGATAAGTGCGCCGTCAATATATTTCCCGATAACTCTCTTCATCCCTATTCCCACATTTATCGCATACAGCGCCAAAAGCGCCGAGGTGCCCGCGGCAATCGGGTATGTTCTTCCTTTGAAAATCGTGTTCAGCACAAGCTTCAGTACAACCACCGCCGCCGTGCCGAGCACAGTGTGGGCATACCGTCCGTCCAAATACAAAAGCTTGTTAAACAGCTCCTGACACACATAGCCGAGTGCACCGAGGGTGTATATCGCAAAGAGAGTTGCGGTCATACGCGTAAGCTCGGGGGTAAACTCGCCTCTTTCGTAAAGAAGCGCAATTATATTTTGCCCGAAGCAACACACCGTAAGAATAAACGGTACAAAAATCGCCGTCATTACTGTGATGATGTATTTTACAAGCTCTCGAACATAGTCGCGGCTTCCTTCTTCGTAATTTTTGCTTATCGACGGGAAAACAACATTACTCATTGCCACAACAAACACACTGGCTATTGTTACAAACAGGTTCGACGCATAGCTTATCGTTGTGCCGGCACCGCTTTGCGCACTGACAGCCGCCTTGTCCGCCATAAAGCACAACTGAAACATCATATTGGAAATAAATATGTAAACGGGTTCCGCGTTTTTTACTCCCCCGCTCCGTTTCCCGAGGTCTGCGCAAAACAGCCTGTAGCCCTTTTTGTAAAAGGACGGAAGCTGTATCGCAATGTGCAGAAACCACCCCAGGGTTGTTACCGCGCTTACCGTTGTTATGTCGGGATTTTTCGTAAAAAGCGAGGCTATTATTACGCAGTTAAACGGCAAACTCATAACCGATGTTATGAAAAACACGCCGCAGTTTTGAAGCACACCCGAAATAATGTAGGCAATAATCACAAACAAAAACGACGGAAGCATTATGTGCATAAGCCGCACCGCAAGCGCAACCTCCTCCGTTTCAAGCCCCGGTAGCAAAAGCTTAACCGCGGGCTTCGAAAACGCAAAAAGCAAAACCGACGCACACAGCACCGCAAAAACCGTTTTCGTGATAAAGCGGCTCACATAAAGCTTTTTTTTCTCCTCAGTTTCAAATGACGGCTTGTTTAAATTTTTTATCACAAGCGTGGAAAGCGCCACGCCTATTCCCGTAAAAATCAAATTCACAAGCCCGAAAATTTGAAAATACATATCGGTGTACACCGTGGCACCGAAAACCGACGCAAAGATAATGTCGCGCACAAAGCCGATACCCTTTGCCGCAAGTATACCGAGTACAACCATTATATACGCTCCGCCGTTCATATATATCTCCGTCCTTAAAATCAGGTTACAATATCTGTATAATAATATACTATTTTCGGGTGGTAAGTCAAGTAAATCCGCACATTTTTACCGTATTTTTAATTTTGGGCAAGCATAATTTCCACTTTGCGCATTGTTTTGTCGCGTTCAAAGCATATTTCCACCGTTTCGCCGGGCTGTCTTTCAAACAGTGCCGTGCGCAAATCGAGCATGGTGTTCACCTCGGTTTCCCCGACGGAGCAAACTATGTCGCCGCTTCGTATTCCCGATGCGAACGCCGGTCCGTTTTCGTCACTGCTCACGACCAAAAGTCCGCTGTCAAACCGTTGCTTTTTTCCGAAATATTTTGCCGCCGTTTTTGTGTAAACCGATATTCCGAGATACGGTGTTTTAAATTCGCCCACGCTTTGTATGCGCTTTATCACGGGCACACACAAATCTATCGGCACGGCAAAGCCCATTCCCTCGGCGGAGGTTACTTTAACGGTATTTATCCCGACGACCTCTCCGTGCTTGTTTATAAGCGGTCCGCCGCTGTTGCCCGGATTTACGGAGGCATCCGTTTGGATAAGGTCTTCCATATAAACGTCGTCAATGCTTATGCTTCTTCCCACGGCGCTTACAATTCCCTCGGTAACGGTTCTTTCAAACTGCGCCCCGAGCGGATTTCCTATTGCGTAAACTCTCTCTCCCGCGCGAAGAGGGCGCGCGCTTCCCATTTCCGGGGGAATGTATACGCCGCCGTCGATTTTTACCACAGCCAAATCAAGGGTTGCGTCGCTCCACACGGTTTTCCCCTCGGTAACATCTCCGTTTGAAAGCGTAACTCTTATTCGGTTGGGGCGTGCCCCCGTAACGTGTCGGTTGGTTATAATGTAGCCGTCAGCCGAGGCGATAACGCCGCTTCCCATATTTTCCGTACTTGCGCCCAAGGCGTCCGCGCTTGATATTCCGACAACGCTTTTAAGCACGTTTTCTATCATATCCTCGGTGTCGGTCCTTTCGTCGCTGTCGGCTTTTGCGCGGCTTACACTTGTTTTCTCGGCGTCGATTGCCGAACGGCTTTTCCCCGCATTTACATATCCCGCTATACAAATAAGCACGGAAAAGGAAGCCACAACCGTTAAAAATATGACAACGGTTTTCTTTATCACCGCTTTCATAAAAACACCTCCACGGAAAATATATTTTCCCGAAGAGATGTTTTTATTCGGACCGTACGGGCAAATGCTTTCAAGCTGTTTTATTTTACGGTTTCGCTTTTATGCCTCGAATATTCAATAAATTTTCTCGTCGCCGCAGAAAGCGTTTTTTTGTTTTTCACGGCAAGACCTATATTGCGATAAGCCGGAACATCAAGCTCCTTTACCGCAATTTTGTACGGTATTCTTTTCAATATCAGTTCGGGAAGTATGCTTATCCCCAGCCCGCTTTCAACCATAGACATAACGGCGTAATCGTCCCACGTTGTAAAGTGTATTTTCGGCGTAAGTCCGTTTTTTTCGAAAAGCTCCGATATTTCTGATTTTGAGCCTTTCTCCAACAGCATAAACGGGTCGTTGCATAAATCCGACAGCGACACGCGCTCCTTATGCGCCAGATAATGGTTTTCCGGCAAAACCGCAAGCAATTTGTCCCGTTCGGAAAATATTGTTTCAAGCTCTGTGTGCGGCGGCAGTCGCAAAAAACCGCAATCGACACGTCCCTCCGCAATTCGCTTTTCCGTTTCAGTGTAATCTCCGAGCAAAATTTCGTAATCGATATTCGGATAATCTCTTTGAAACGCCTTTATTATGTTCGGAAGCCAATGCGTGGCAACGCTCGAAAACGTACCTATACGAATAATTCCCGATTGCAAACCGTTTAATTCGTCAACCCGCACTTTTAAATCACGGTATTTTTCACATATGCTTTTGGCGTAGGGAAAAAGTGCTAATCCGTCCGAGGTCGGCTTAACGCCCATCTTGCCTCGTTCCAAAAGCGAAAGCCCCCATTCTCTTTCCAAATTGTTTATCATACGGCTTATCGCCGATTGCGTATAGTTCAGCTTTTCGGCTGCTTTTGTAATGCTTTTGTATTCTACCGCGGTGACAAATGCCATATATTTTGCTATGTTCAACCTTATCATTTCCATTCTTTTTTGTAATGTTATGCATTACAAACATTCACTTGCGTAATGCATAAATCTATGATATACTGTCATCGTTGAAATGTCAAGAGTCAAAAACCGTCTCACCGCCCTCGGAGGTAATACAAATGATAAAAAAAGCATATTTTAATCACATAACGGCATTGTTGCTGTTCGGTTTAAACGGCATTGTAGCAAGCTTAATCGACCTGAAAAGCTCCGAAATCGTCTTTTTTCGCACGCTTGCGGGAAGCTTGTTTTTGGCGTTCGTATTCGTTTTAAAAAAAGAAAAGCCAACCTTTCACAAGCACAAAAAACAGCTTGCAAGCCTGGTATTGTCGGGTATGGCAATGGGTGCAAGCTGGCTTTTTCTGTACGAAGCATACAATCGGCTCGGTGTCGGTCTTGCTTCGCTTATGTATTACTGCGGTCCCGTTTTGGTAATGCTTATGTCGCCCCTTTTATTCGGTGAAAAGCTCACAAAAGACAAAATCATCAGCTTTTCGGTCGTGCTTGCAGGCATTTTTTTGTTAAACGGTGCCTCGGCAGACGGAAGCAAAAATACGGTGGGCATTGTATGTGCTCTTTTGTCCGCACTCTGCTACGCGGCTATGGTTATATTCAATAAAAAAGCGAAAAGCATAACGGGACTCGAAAATTCCGTGCTACAGCTTTTCGCAGGCTTTATTACCGTTGCGGCATTTGTTTTGCCGAGGTGCGGCGGTCATATCGCAATTGCGCCGACAAGCATTGCCCCAATGCTTGCTTTGGGCGTGATAAATACGGGCGTGGGGTGTTATTTGTACTTTTCGTCAATCGGCAAGCTGCCCGTTCAAACCGTTGCGGTGTGCGGCTATACGGAGCCGCTGGCCGCGGTGGTGTTTTCCGCCGTGTTTTTAAAGGAAGTTATGTCGCCCGTGCAAATTACGGGTGCCGCCTTAATCATATGCGGCGCAATATACGGCGAAATCAAAAAGCCTATTCGGTAAAAACGCGGCAACGGCAGAATGCTTTGCCGTCAAAGTTCTTTTTTTCTGAGACCGAGCGCAAGAAAAAGCAATGTTCCCGCAAGAGCAACCGCCGACCACACAACAAGCGTTGCTCCCCAACCGGCTTTTTCCGTAAAAAGCGCAACTCCGTAAACGGAAATCGAGCTTCCGACGTATGCGCTTGAATTTAAAAGCCCGGAAACAAACGATATTTTTCCGTATCGCTCGTATTTCGGCGGCATCATACAGGTTACTATCCAGTTTACACCGTGTGTTGCTCCGTTTAAAATTGCCATCAATATCACAGCCGCCGTCGGGGACATTTTGTTTGCAAAAGCCAACGGAATACTTGCCGACATTGCTATTCCGAAAACAAGCCCCGCAAGCAGCATTTCGTTTTTGATAAGTCGCCTGTATGCAAAAGACGTTAAATTAGTAACGGCAATGCCGAATATCGGCAAAACAACGCCCGTCAAAATGGCAACCTTGTTGTCAAGCCCGAAGGTTTCGCTTATGTATGACGGCATCCACGTGGCAATTCCGTCCCTTAAAATGCCCTGCATTATAATTCCGAGCATAAGAAAAGCCGTAAACACACACGTATACAAGGGAAGAGATGTTTTTTCTCTTGCCTTTTTTGCGTTTGTTCGGCACTTGTGCCGACCTTCGGGCAAGCCTTTATCCACACAAAAGCCATAATAAGCGCACATATCGCGGAAAATGCGAATATCGCTTTCCAACCGGCAAAATATATGCACACGGGCGACAAGCCGTACACAAGCATTGTCCCCAAAGATGCCGCACACGAAACAACCGTGCAGGCGGTGTTGTAGTCATCACGATTGAAAACCTTCGTCATTATTCTGACCAACGGCGGCCACATAAATGCCTGTGCAAGCCCGTTTACCGCCCACACGGCGGTCATTTGATATTCGTTTTCGCAAAGGGGCAAAATCAAATTAGTTGCCATTGTTGTGAAAAGCCCCGCCGTAATAAGCCTTTTGGGTTCAAACCTGTCGCCGAAAAATCCGCTCACGAGCTGCCCCGCGCCGTATGTAACGGCACTTGCCGACAACGCCAGCGAGGCTTTTGACTTTAATATGCCCTCTGTTTTAACGATTTCCGATATAACGGCGCCGTAATTTATTCTCGTTACGTAGCTTACCAGATACAGAAGCAGAAAAAGAAGCGTCAGCCGTATTACTTTTTTTCTTTCAGCTTTCATATTCTACAGCCTTGCCTTCCCATTCTTCCACCGCCGACGCACCGAGCAACTTTACAACGGTCGGGACGCACGCCGTCACTTAAAATAAGCAATACTTTCATACAGTTTCGTCCTCTCTTGTTATAATTTTAATATCGTTGTTTTTATAAATTTCTTTCACTTCATCGGGCAAATGCGAGTCCGCAATGTAGATATAGTGCGTGTTCATATCGTCAACCCTTATGAGCGAGGTTTTTTCGAATTTGCTGCTGTCCGCCACAACAACCACCTCGTTTGCGCAACGGATAAGCTTTTTTTGCATTTGCGCCAGGTTTACGTTTCCGTCCGATATTCCGCCGTTTAACGAAATGCTGTTCGGGAAAATAAAAACCTTGCCCACTCTGATATTGTCAAGCATATCAAGAGCGAAATTTCCGTAAAAAGAGTTTTCGTTTTTGAGATAAAATCCGCCGCATAAAATCACGTCAAAGCTTTTATAATTGCAGGCGGCCTCGAACACATCGCGCGAGTGTGTAACTATTGTAAGCTTATCCAGCCTTTCTTTAAGAGCCTTTATAAATTCTCTTGCCGTGCTTCCCGT
>CAZIQC010000002.1:0-8090 GCA_964541335.1 uncultured Oscillospiraceae bacterium | reverse complement strand
GATAACGTCCCCGTTATTTACAAGCTTTGCCGCAATAGCGGAAATTTCCCGTTTTTCGTCCACATTGCGCACAAGGCGTTTTTCGAAGCTTTCGGCTTCTCTTACACCGGATTTCGACACCGCCCCGCCGTGCACACGTTCAAGCAAGCCGTCCTTTTCCAGCATAAGCAAATCCTTTCGCACGGTTTCAATCGATACGCCGAATTTTTTCGAAAGAGCAACGGTTGTAACCGCGGATTGTTTTTCCAGTAATTCGCAAATTGCTTTTCTGCGCATATTTCCAATCATATTGTCCACCTTCTCCAATTAAATTCAAGCAATTCCAATCAAACGCAACGCAATTATACAAGTTTTTCCCACGATTGTCAAGTATTTTTGCAAATTTCGTTCGGCAATACAAAAACACGTCTTCGGGAAACATACTTCCGAAGACGTGTTTTTTTGCCGTAATTTCATTTTATCATTACCGCGGCGCGCGCTTCGATTCCCTCGCCGCGACCGGTAAAGCCCATATTTTCGTTCGTTTTTGCCTTTACACTTACTTTGTCGACATCAATGTTGAGTGCCGCCGCTATGCTTTCGCGCATTTTTTTTATGTACGGTGCAAGCTTCGGTCTTTGCGCAATAACGGTGGAATCGATGTTACATATCTCATAGCCCGCGCTTTTCAGCTTTTTTCCACATTCCTTTAACAGCAGTACGCTTGAAATTCCTTTGTAGCGCTCGTCGCTGTCGGGGAAATGCGTGCCTATATCTCCGAGTGCCGCCGCGCCGAACAGTGCGTCGATAATTGCGTGCAAAAGCACGTCCGCATCACTGTGTCCCAAAAGTCCCGCCGTGTGCGGTATGCGAACCCCCCCTATGTAAAGCTCGCGCCCCGCCGAAAGGCGGTGTGTGTCAAATCCCGTTCCCACGCGCATATTTTCATCTCCCGCAAAAAGTCGGCACGCCGCCGTTATATCCTCGGGCAAGGTAAGCTTAATATTCTCCCTGCTTCCCTCAACCGTTTTTATTTTTATACCCGATTTTTCCGCCGCGGCGCAATCGTCGGTGCAGTTTTCGGCATCGGCTTCGTAGGCACGCAAAATATCGTTTCTTTTAAAGCCCTGCGGTGTTTGCATTGCCGCAAGCGCTTCCCTGTCCACGGTGGCTTGTATAAATCCGTCGCTCGATATTTTTTTAACGGTGTCGGTAACGGGCAGTGCCGCCGCCGCCGCACCGTGCAATATAACGCCGTCTATCACGCGCGTTATAAGAGCCTCGCTCGCAAACGGGCGTGCCCCGTCGTGAATAAGCACAATATCTCCGCTTGCGCTTTTTATGCCGCGCGCCGAGCTTTGCGCGCGCGTTTGCGCGCCGACAACAACTCGGCAATTTTTAAGGCTTGCGTGCTCAAGCTCTGCTTTTACCCGTTGCAATTTATCCGCGCGCGTTACCACAATTACTTCATCTATATACCTGTGCGTGCAAAATCGGCGCACGGTATGCACAAGCACGCTCTCCCCCGCAAATTCAAGCTCCAGCTTGTCGCACCCCATTCTCCTTGCCGAGCCCGCCGCCGTTATAATTGCCGATACAGTGTATCCGTCTTTCATATTTACCTCCGAAAAAACAATGCGGACACGGCTTGCAAAGTGCAAAAACACACAATTTCCGCATTTTGCGTCCGTTTCCGCATCATTATGCCTCACAGGACTTGATTTCGTCATCAACCATACAGCACAGCTCGTTTTCAACGGTATTGTGATTGTTCCCGGTTGCCACAACAATTTCGCTTATGAGAATTTGCTTGGCGTTACTCAGCATTTTTCGCTCGCCCGTGCTCAAGCCCTTTCTTCGTTCGCGCATCATAAGACTTTTTACGACGGACGCAACCTCAAAAATATTTCCGCTTTTAATTCTTCCCATATTATCGCGAAATCTTTTGCTCCAATTTTGGATTACATCCATTTCCGAGGTGCGGAACGACCGCATAACCTCCTCGGCCTGTGCCTTGTCGATTACGTCCCGCATACCGACCTCGCGCGCGTTTTCCATAGGCACCATAACCTTCATATCGCCCATAGGTATTCGCAAAACGTAATACGACTGCTGTTTCCCGAGAATCTCCTTTACCTCAATACCCTCAATGACGCCTGCGCCATGCATCGGATACACAACGCTGTCACCAATCTTGTACATCAGAAAGCCTCCGATTCATATTTCCTTAAGGGGGCAACTCCCCCCTTGACTTAATCTCATTATACCACTTTTGACTGAATTTGTCAAAGAAATAATTTTTACGCTCACCTCTGCCGTGTTTTTACGAATATGCTTGCGACTTCGGCGCGTTCGTGAATGCAACGATTAATTTCCGCGCCGATAAACAGTATATACACGCAAAAAAACAGCCACAGCATAAAAAACACCAACACCGACAAGCTCCCGTATATATACGAATAATTTGCCATATGCTCATAGTAGTACGAAAACACGTAGGAAAATATTAACCACCCCGCCGCGCTCACCACAGCACCAGGGAGCTGAAGAAGCACGCGTGTTTTTCGTTTTGTGATTACCGCAAACATTATCCAGAAAAACAAGCTCAAAACTATCATTCCCGCGAGCTTGCGCGCGCTCATAACAACAAGTGCGGCATCCGTAATTTTCGGCAGAGCACCCTCAAGCAGTTCGATAATGGTATTGCCGAAAACAAAAATCCCCAAGCATAAAACCAGCATAACAAGTATAAGAAACGTGTAAAAAACACTTATAATGCGCATACTTATATATCCGCGCGAATTTTCCGCACGAAACACCCTGTTAAGCCCGCTCACCAGCGCATATACACCGATTGACGATGCCCACAGCGCGGATGCCGCCGACACCGAAATGAGTGTTGCACCGCTCTTTTGATATGCCTCATCCACAAACGACGACACAAATTCGCGCGCCGCCTGAGGAAAAACGGTAATCAGTTGTGCCGTCAGCTCGGCGCGCGTAAACGGCAAATACTGCAAAAGGCTGATTAAAAGCATTATCGCAGGTATAAACGAAATTGTAACGAAAAACGCCACGTGCGCGGAATATGCGCCTATATTATCCTCTATAATGCCTTTAAGAACATCAAAAACAAATTTAACGGCTTTTTTTATAACAAACAACCTCCCCGTTTTATTCGGCAAAAAAGAGGGCGTAAAAACCAAGCTTTTACGCCCATTATCTGCCTTTTGTTTTACTCCTCCGTGCTATTCTCCGTCGGCAAAACCTCAACCACGGCTTCAAGCACACGGTTACTGTCCGTCTTGGTTATTTTTATTTTCAGGTTTTTATATGCAAAGCAATCCTTCTCATCGGGAATTTTGCCGAGATTGTGCGCGGCAAATCCGCTGAGCGTCGTTATATCGGGGTCTTCCGTTTCTTCCTTAAGCTCGAAAAATTCGAAAAATCTGTCTATGCCGGTGCTTCCCAATGCGCGATACAAATTTTCCGATATTTTCACAATGTCTTCCACAACCTCGTCGTGCTCGTCGTAAATTTCACCGACGAGCGATTCGAGCACGTCCTCCAAGGTTACTATACCCTCAGTGCCGCCGTATTCGTCGTTTACAACGACCATATGGCATTTTGTTTCCTGAAAAAGCTTTAAAAGCCGCGATATTTTCATTGATGAAAATATAAATTTAACGGGCTTTATCAAATCCGACACGGGCGCGGTGCTTTCGTTGTAAAAATCCTTTTGATAGAGTATTCCCACAATTCTGTCCAAGCTTTCCTCGTAAACCGGCAAGCGCGAAAATTCCGTTTCGGAAAATTTTTCGGCAATGCGTGCCCTGTCCCAAGACAGCTCCACCGCCTCCACATCCACGCGGGGGGTTAAAATATCGTTTACGTCCAAATCGCTGAACTTGATAACGTTTTTTATAAGCTCACTCTCCTGCTCGTCGATTTCGCCGCTGCCGGCAGCCTCCTCGACAACGGTTATTATTTCCTCCTCCGTAACGCCGAAATCGTCCTGCGCCTTGGTAATTTTGAGAACAAAGCGCTGCCATACGTTAAATATCGCCGTAAGCGGCGTAAAAACCGTCATCACAAACTCAAGCATGGGAGAAAACCTTTTTGCCAAGCTTTCCGAAAACTTTTTTGCAAGCGTTTTCGGCGTAATTTCTCCGAAGGTAAGAATTGCCAACGTCATAACCACGGTGGATAGCGTTACCGCCAAGTCTCCGTTTTTTATAAGCGACACGAAAAGCACCGTCGAAAGCGAGGTTGCGAGTATGTTTACGATGTTGTTGCCTATAAGTATGGTGGAAAGCATTTTTTCGTAATTTTCGCTTATGCGCATAACGCGCCGCGCCGCTTTTCCGCCGTCATCGGCCTCGTTTTTCATACGTGCCTTGTTGTACGACAGAAACGATGTTTCCGCCGCACTGAAATACGCCGATAATCCTATCAGCACACAAAGAATAAATACCTGTAGGGCTGTACTGCCTCCGTCCATCTCGGACATTCACTCCTTTTTTTACAGCAAATTTTGTTTGCATAAAATCGGTATGTCATGCTTTTTGCCGTTTTCGCCGTCAACGCGGGCAAAAACGGACAAATTAAAATCTTACTTTTGCCATTCTATCATAAAATTACATACAAGTCAATATTTAACTCACAGCTTCATCGACAACGAAATGCGCCCCTTTTCACGGTCAATGCCGATTATTTTCACCTTTACTATATCTCCTATCGACAAAACGTCCGTCGGGTGCTTTATAAATTTGTCGGAAATTTGCGAAATATGCACAAGCCCGTCTTGATGTACGCCTATGTCGACAAACGCGCCGAAATCGATTACGTTGCGCACCGTGCCCTCAAGCACCGTGCCCTCTTGCAATTCGTCAACGGAAAGTGCGCCGCTTTTAAGCTTGGGCTGCGGCAAATCGTCGCGCATATCCCGCCCCGGCTTTGCGAGCGCATCGCATATATCGCGCAAGGTATACATTCCGATACCGTGCTTTTCGCATATTTTTTCGGCAATTTCCGCGTTAATTCTTTTTCTTATGTCGGCAAAGGCTCCGCGGGAAAGCTCGTCCGCATTATATCCGCACAGCTTTACAAGCTCGCGCGCGGCGGCGTAGCTTTCCGGGTGAACGGAGGTATTGTCCAACGCTTCCTCCCCGCCGGGTATGCGCAAAAAGCCCGCGCACTGCTCGTAAGCCTTCGCCCCCAGCTTTTTAACCTTCAAAAGCTCGGGGCGTGAATTAAAGCCGCCGTTTTCCTCGCGATAAAGAACAATGTTTTTCGCAACCGCGCCCGTAATTCCGGAAACATATCCCAAAAGCGACGCCGATGCCGTGTTAAGATCGACACCCACTGTGTTGACACAGCTCTCCACCACGCCGCCGAGTGCTTCTGCCAAGTTTTTTTGATTACAGTCGTGCTGATACTGCCCCACCCCGATTGAGCGCGGGTCAATCTTCACAAGCTCCGCCAGCGGGTCTTGCAGGCGGCGGGCAATGCTTACCGCACTTCTGAGCGACACGTCAAATTCGGGGAATTCTTCCGCGGCAAGCGTGCTTGCACTGTATACCGACGCGCCCGCTTCCGACACTATCATATATTTTATCGGCAAGGCAAGCTCCTTTATCAATTCGGAGATAAACGCCTCGCTCTCACCCGTGGCGGTGCCGTTGCCAATGGAAATCAGCATTACGCCGCGGCGAGCTATCATTTGCGCAAGCTGTGCCTTGGCACGTTCCTTGTCATGGTGCTCCAGCGTAAAATATCCCACGCCCGTTTCAAGCACCTTACCCGTGCAATCCACTATTGCCAGCTTACAACCCGTGCGATACCCGGGGTCAACCCCCAACACCGTGTATCCCTTGACGGGCGGTGTCATAAGCAGGTTTTTAAGATTTACCCCGAAAAGCTTTATTGCCGAGGTCTGGGCACGCTCGGTGAGCGCGGCACGAAGCTCGTTTTCCACGGACGGCGCAATAAGCCTTTTGTATGCGTCGTCGCACGCTTCGCGAAGCAGTGCGGCGCACGGGGCGCCCTCGCGCAATGTCTCCCCGTGAAGATATGCCATTATCTTTTCTTGATCCGCTTCCGTTTTTACGGAAAGCGCACCCTCGCGCTCGCCGCGATCGATCGCCATAATTCTGTGATCCGCCGCGGTGCGTATCGGCTCGGAAAAGTCGGCATACATTTTGTAAACGGGGTTTTCGTTTTTTCCCGTTTTGGTGTGCAAAATTCCGCTTTGATAGGTTATACGGCGTATTTGCTTGCGATACTGCGCGTTGTCACTTATTTTTTCGGCAATAATATCCTTTGCTCCGTTTATTGCCTCGTCCCTTGTCAACACGCCCTTTTCTTCGGAAACATATTTTTCGGCTTCGACAAATATATCGGCACACTCCTGAGAAATAATAATCTCGGCAAGCGGCAAAAGTCCTTTTTCGCACGCAATGCTCGCGCGCGTTCTCCTTTTCGGGCGGAACGGGCGATATATGTCGTCAAGCTCTGTAAGCGTTGCGGAAGCCGCAACCTGTGCCGAAATTTCATCCGTAAGCGCTCCCTGCTCGGCTATAAGGCGCAGTACCTCCCCGCGCTTTGCTTCAAGGGCACGCTCCTTGTCAAGTCGCTTTTTCAGCTCACGGAGAAGTGCGTCGTCCATATTACCCGTAAGCTCCTTGCGGTATCTTGCTATAAACGGAACGGTGTTTCCGTCATCGAGCAGGCTTACCGCGTTTTTTGTGTGTTTTTCGTCTGTGCCGAGAGCCTCGCACAATATTTTTACAATATCCATACCATTCGTGTCCTTCAGTTATTTTCAAGCACCGTGTACATCAGCGGCGCGTCTTCCTTTAAGGCGTGCGTGCGAATTTGCTCGGCACGCAGTGTAATTTTGCGTTCGCCGAAGCGTATTTCCACTATATCGCCGGGCTTAACCTCGGCGCTCGGCTTTGCAACGCGCCCGTTTATGCTCACACGCCCCGCCGCGCACGCCTCCGCGGCAACGGTGCGCCGTTTTATCACGCGCGATATTTTTAAAAATTTATCTATCCGCATAGCTTAACTCCTTATGCCGCAAAGAATGCACAAAACGCCTTATACGTCATATAAACGTCGAGCTTGGAAACCACCTCGAACGGTGCGTGCATACTCAGCACGGACACGCCGCAGTCAACCGTTTCTATGCCGAGGTTTGACATATACTGTGCTATCGTGCCGCCGCCGCCGGCGTCAACCTTGCCAAGCTCCGCGGTGTGCCACGCTATGCCCGCTTCGTCGAAAATGCGGCGGATTTGCGCCATAAATTCGGCGGAGGCGTCGTTTGAGCCGCCCTTGCCGCGCGAGCCTGTGTATTTCGACACGGTAATTCCGTAGTTGACCCTGCCGCAATTCATCTTGTCGTAAACGCTTGCAAAATTGGGGTCAAAAGCGGCGTTTACGTCCGCACTGAGGCAACAGCTTAAATCCAAACAGCGAAGCATATTGGCATTGCTTGCTCCCTCCCCCGCTTTATCGAGCATTTGCGCAAGAACAAGCCTGAAGAAGTTGCTCTTTGCGCCGGTGTTGCCCATACTGCCCACCTCTTCCTTGTCGGTAAGCAGGCACAGCGCCGTTTTTTTACATTTTTCGGTTGAAAGAAGTGCCGTCAAATTCGGGTAAGCGCACACCCTGTCATCGTGACCGTACGCACCTATCAGCGAGCGGTCAAAACCCACGTCCTTTGCGTTTGCCGCGGGCACAACCTCTATCTCCGCGCTGAGGAAGTCCTCCTCTGTTACTGAATATTTTTCGTTTATAATGCGCAGTATGTTGTCCTTTACGCCGCTTTTTTCGCTGTCGTCGCCCTTTACGGGAACGGAGCCGATAAGAATGTTAAGCCCCTCGCCCTCTATCACCTCGGACGCGGTTTTCTTCATTTGCTCGCCCGCCAAGTGCGGCAAAAGATCCGTTATAACAAAGGTAACGTCATCGTTTTCGTCGCCTATGCGAATATTTACGCACGTGCCGTCCTTTTTGACAACCACGCCGTGCAATGCCAGCGGCACAGCCGTCCACTGATATTTTTTAATTCCGCCGTAATAATGAGTTTTAAAATATGCCATTTC
>CAZIQC010000001.1:0-26366 GCA_964541335.1 uncultured Oscillospiraceae bacterium | reverse complement strand
GCGGTGGGTCGGTTTAAATTCGTTTTATTTTCCGAGATATGCTTTTTTCACGGATTCGTTTGCAAGAAGCTCTTGCCCCATACCGCAAAGCGTAATCTCGCCCGTTTCCAAAACATAGCCGATATGTGCCGTTTTAAGTGCCATATTGGCATTTTGCTCGATTAAAAGTATTGTTACGCCGCGCTTGTTTATTTCCTTGATAATATCAAATATACCCTTTACAACAAGCGGTGCAAGTCCGAGCGACGGTTCGTCCATCATAATCAGGCGCGGGCGCGACATCAGCGCACGACCCACGGCAAGCATTTGCTGTTCTCCGCCGGAGAGCGTTCCCGCAAGCTGCCATTCGCGCTCCTTAAGGCGCGGGAACAAATCGTATACATAGCGAAAATCCTCGCTTAAATCGTCGCGGCGAAGATATGCGCCCATAAGCAGGTTTTCCTTTACGGTAAGATTGGGGAAAACCTTTCTCCCCTCGGGAACAAGGGTTATTCCGCTTTTTACAATATCGTAGGGTGCTTTCCCGAAAATCTGCACTCCGTCATACATAATCGACGCACTGCGCGCCTTAACAATGCCCGCAATTGCCTTAAGAGTGGTGCTCTTACCCGCGCCGTTTGCGCCGATAAGTGTTACGATTTCCCCTTCGGGAACGTCCAGCGAAATGTTTTTTACCGCCTCTATACCGCCGTACGACACGACCATATTCTTTATTTCAAGAAGCTTACTCATCCTCGCTCACCCCCAAGTATGCGTCTATCACGCGCCGATCCGACTGAATTTCGCGGGGCACGCCGTTCGCGATCAGCTTGCCGAAATCCATAACGTAAATTCTGTCGGAAATATCCATAACCATATTCATATGGTGTTCTATCAAAAATACGGACAGATCGAATTTGTCGCGTATTTCGCGAACGAAATTCGTAAGCTCTGCCGTTTCCTGCGGGTTCATTCCCGCGGCGGGTTCGTCAAGCAGCAAAAGCTGCGGATTGGTGGCAAGTGCACGCGCAATTTCGAGTCGGCGCTGCTTTCCGTACGGAAGCGCGGTTGCCGGCTCGTCCTTTACGTCCTCCAGCCCGACTGTTTTTAACAGCTCAAGCGCGGATGCGCGCATTTGCTCCTCCTCCGCTCGGTTGAGCCTGAGGGTTGCCGAAAAAATATTGCTGCTTCTTAACATATGCTTTGCGACCAAAACATTTTCAAAAACCGTCATCGATTTAAAAAGGCGAATGTTTTGGAACGTGCGCGCCATTCCGAGGTGCGTTACCTTATCGGGAGTTTTTACGATTTGTCGCGTATATTTTCCGTTGTTTTCGCCGGCATACAGCTTTTTCATTTTTCCGTGCGGATAGTTTGAAAGTATAACTCGGTCGTTAAACAAAATTTCGCCGTTTGTCGGCTCGTAAACGCCAGTTACCACATTGAAAACCGTGGTCTTGCCCGCCCCGTTGGGACCTATGAGCGACACTATCTCGCCTTTTTCTATTTTAAGCGACAAATTGTTTACGGCAACCACACCGCCGAACTGCATTGTGATGTCGTTTAATGCAAGAATACTCATTACCTTGTCGCCTCCTCGGTGTTTTTCGAAAATTTGTTTTTAAAGCGATTGTATATTCTTTGCGGCGAAAATTCCTTATCGCCCATTATTCCCTTGCGGAAGAAAAGCACGATAATCATTATTCCCACGGAAAATACAACCTTGCGGAAGCCCGGGCGAAGAAGCGGCACCTTAAAGCCGCCTATATAAAGCTCCGAATCGAGGAAACGAAGCCACCATTCGTTGCACGCAATGAACAAAAACGAGCTTATGCAGCTGCCCGTTACCGAGCCGATACCGCCGATTACAACGATAAGCAGTATTTCGTAAGTCATAGCGGATTTAAACGGTGCGGCCTGCACCGTGGACTGAAACATTGCCAACAGTGCACCCGATATTCCCGCGAAAAACGAGCTTATGCAAAACGCATATTGCTTGTGGCGCGCCAGGTTTATGCCCATTGTTTCGGCGGCGATTTCATCATCGCGAATTGCCTTAAAGGCACGCCCGTAGGTCGAATTTATAAGAAGCACGATTATCGCAATGCACACGCCCGACACCGCAAAGGGGAAAAGCGTGGATTTAAATGTGGGGAAATTTCTCAAAAGATTGGAGCCGTTGGTTACGGGACCGAGCACATCCCACTGCATAATCGCGCGGATAATCTCCGCAAATCCGAGCGTGGCAATGGCAAGATAGTCGCTTTTAAAGCGAAGCACGGGCAAGCCGATTAAAAACGCAAACAGCATTGCCGCTATACCCGCAAGAAGAATGGCAACCGCCACCGGCAAGGCAAAGTTTACAACTCCGCCGTCAAAATACATATAAACGGAGTCGCGCGCACTCGGCGGAATGGTAAGTATTGCATAGGTATATGCCCCGATAAGCATAAAGCCCGCCTGTCCCAAAGAAAACAGCCCCGTGAAGCCGTTTAAAAGGTTCATTGAAACGGCAACAAGCGCATAAATCGCGCCCTTTTTCAAAACGGTGAAAACCATTGATGTGGGAAGAAGCGTTTTTTCCAGAACGAACACCGTAAGATATATTGCGGCAATAACAGCCGCAAAAATAATATTGCTTGTTTTTTTTGTCATAGCGCACCTCACACCTTATCCGTATTTTTCTCGCCGAACAGCCCCGTAGGCTTGGCAACGAGAATTACAATCAGCAATGCAAAGGTGAACGCGTCCGAAAAAGTTGTCCAACCGACACCCTTTATTATATTTTCGCATATTCCGATGATGAATGCACCCACAACCGCACCCGGTATCGAACCTATTCCGCCGAATACCGCCGCAACAAACGCTTTAAGCCCCGGCATTGCGCCCGATGTGGGAACTATTCCCGTGTAATTGGTAAAATACAGCATACTTCCGACCGCCGCAAGGAAAGAGCCTATAACAAACGTCATACTGATAACCGAATTTATTTTTATGCCCATAAGCTGCGAGGTTTCGAAATCAACCGAGGCGGAGCGCATAGCCATACCTATTTTCGTATATTTTATAAGCGCAACCAACAAAAGCACCAAAACAAGTGTAAGCACGGGTGTTATCACCGTAACTCGCTTAACCGTGCACGAAAGCACCGTTACTGTGTCGCTGATCCACGGAATTGTGGGATAGTTTTGATTTAATCCGCCCGTGATGTAAAGTCCGAGATTTTGGAGCAAATAGCTTACGCCGATTGCCGAAATCATAACCGACATTCTCGGTGCCTGCCTAAGCGGGCTGTATGCCGCCTTTTCTATAACAACGCCCAATATTACCGTGGCGATAAGCACAAGCGGAATGGCAGCGTATATCGGGAACACCGTGCACGAATAAACCATCAAAAGCCCGGCAATCATAAAAATATCGCCGTGGGCAAAGTTTATAAGCCGCAAAATACCGTAAACCATTGTGTAGCCTATCGCAATCAGCGCATATTGACCGCCGACGGATATTCCCGCCATAAGATACGGCAGGTTTTTTGCCAACCAGTTCATAACATTCCTCCGAAAAAATGTATTGTAAATTTCAAATTGACGGAAAACGCGTGTGCGCTTTCCGTCAATTATTGTGCCGAAATTAAAGCCGAAACCGAAAGCGGTTTATTTTACGCCCTGTTCCGCCACGAAATCCCACGCACCCGTCTGCGTGTTTGCCGTTTTTACAAATGCCTTGTCGCGGATTGCGTCGCCCGTTTCGTCAAACGAAATATTGCCCGAAACACCCGTGTAATTAACCGAGCCGAGCGCCGCCATAACGTCTGCCGGCTTAGCCGAACCCGCCGCCTTGATTGCTTCAAGCGCGGTATAGTATGCGTCATACCCCATCGCCGTAAGTCCCGATACCGTGTCGTCGCCGCCGTTGTTGGCAAGACGTGTGGAATCGGCGTTTATCCAAGCCTTTATGCCGTCGTCGAATTTTTGGTTGCCGCCCTCCTGATAGAAGGTTGTAACAAATATTTTAACGTCCTTGCCCTTTGCGGCGTTAAGAATAACGTTGCTGTCCCAAGTGTCTCCCGCCATAAGCGGAACATTAAGTCCCTGAGAAGCCGCCTGCTCTATTATAAGAGCCGCCGCCTCCGTGGAAACGGGAGCAAAGAACACATCCGCACCGGCATTTTTTGCCTTTGTTATATAAGATGTGAAATCACTGTTACCCTCCTGAAATTCCTCGGCAATAACCTCGCCGCCAAGCTCCGTGAACGCCTTTTGGAAATAGTGCGAAAGTCCCTTGGAGTAGTCGTCGCCGAGCTTAGCCAGGCAGTATGCTTTTTTCGCCTTAAAGGAGTCAACCGCATAGTTTGCCAAAACAGTGCCCTGGAACGGGTCGAGGAAGCAAATGCGGAAATAGTGCGAATTGCCCTCCGTTACCTGCGGATTTGTGCAAGTGATACCGAGTGCCGGCACGTTTGCCTGCTCAAATATCGAAGACGCCGCTATCGACACGCCGCTGCCGTAAGAGCCGAGCACTATCGACACTCCCTTGCTTACAAGGTTTTGCGCCGCGGTCGGTGCTTTGTCGTTCGAGGATTCGTTATCCACGATTTCAAGCTTAACGTTGTACGTCTTACCGCCTATTTCAACGGTATTCGTTTCATCGTTTGCATATTGAACGCCGAGGGTTTCCTGCTTTCCGCCCGCGCCGTTATCGCCCGAGGCGGGTTCGAAAACGCCGATTTTGATAACATCCGCCCCGCCGTCGGATGCGGAATTGTCTTTCGAGCCGCAGCCGGCAAAGCAGAATACCGTAAGGCACAAAGCCAAGAGTAATGCCAATGATTTTTTCATTGTGAACATCCTTTCATAAAAGAAATATGGAATTATACATCAATTTTACCTTTTTATGCGCAAAATGTCAAGAGATTTTTGCCGAACCGTTAATTTCTTGACGTGAAGCGGGCTTTTCTCTTTGATTTTAACATTACCAAAGTTACGCGGTTAAACATTTACCGCATAAAAAAGCGTAGTCAAAAAGCGCCGTCGGATTGTCAATCGGTAAAAACAGTTGACGAAAACGCTTCGCGTGTGGTATAATATCAAAATAAGTTATTATGCCCTTTTATACATCGGTGCAAAGGATATGATTTTATGATTAAAAGTATGACAGGCTACGGAAGCGGAAAATGCGTTTTCGGCGGGAGGACATTTTGCGTGGAGATAAAGTCCGTAAACTGCCGCTACGGCGATTTTTCGATAAAGCTTCCGCGAAGCTTATCTTTTTTGGAGGAAACGGTGCGCAAAGCCTGCACGGAAAGAATAAACCGCGGCAAGGTCGACGTATATGTAAATGCCGACGGCGAGGGTGATGCGTGCGGCAGTGCCGAGGTGAATTTGCCCCTGGCAAAAAGCTACGGTGCGGCTATAGAGCTTCTTTGCCGCGAGCTTGGAATAAAAAACGAGATAAGTGCGGCGGATTTTTTGAAAATCCCCGACGTTTTCACCGTAAAAAAAACCGAGGAAAACGAGGAGGAAACCGCCGCCTGCCTTAAAGAGGCACTTAGTGAAGCGCTGAACGCTTTCGACGCTGCGCGCACAATCGAGGGCGAAAAGCTGTGTGCCGATTTGCGTGCAAGGCTCGACTTTATAGAAAACGCCACACTGCTTGTCGAAAAGCGTTCCCCCGTTGTAAATGCGGAATACGAAAAAAAGCTTGCGGAGCGTATGAAAGAAATTTTGCAAAGCACATCTTACGACGAGGCGCGCCTTATGACCGAGGTTGCCGTTTTTGCCGATAAAACCGACATTAACGAAGAGGTGGTGCGCTTAAAAAGTCACATAAGCCAGCTTCGCGCAATGCTTGAGGGAAGCACCCCCGTCGGGCGGAAGATGGATTTTATAATTCAGGAGATGAACCGCGAGATAAACACCGTGGGTTCGAAATCGAACGACCTTGAAATCGCACGCACGGTAATCGACGTAAAAGCGGAAATTGAAAAGCTGCGCGAGCAAGTGCAGAATATCGAGTGAGGTAGTACGTATGAAGCTTATAAACATCGGCTTCGGAAATTTGGTATCCGATATACGCATAGTGAGCGTTGTTACGCCCGACAGTGCGCCCGTCAAAAGGCTTGTGCAGGACGCTCGTGAGGGTGGAATGCTTATCGACGCCACCTACGGGCGCAAAACAAAAAGCGTTATCGTGACGGACAGCGGGCACGTGGTGCTTTCCGCAATAGGAACCGAAGCAATAGCACAGCGAAAAAATATGTCGGATGACAGCTCCGACGGGAAGGACGAAGCGCAATGAAAAACAAAGGCTTGCTTATGGTAATATCCGGTCCGTCGGGTGCGGGCAAGGGAACGGTGTGCGCGGAATATATCAGGCAAAACAAAGACTGCGCACTGTCGATATCGGCAACCACGCGCGCCCCGCGCGAGGGAGAAAAGGAAGCGGAAAGCTACTATTTTCTTTCAAAGGAGGCGTTTGAAGAAAAAATCCGCGAGGACGAGTTTTTGGAATATGCTCGGTTTTGCGGCAATTATTACGGTACGCCGAAAAGCCGCGTGCTTGAAATGCTGGAAACAGGAACCGACGTTATATTGGAAATCGAGGTTCAGGGCGCAATGCAGGTAAGAAGCCGTTATCCCGAGGCTGTTTTTATATTTGTTTTGCCGCCGTCCAGAAAAGCTCTCGAAGAGCGGTTGCGCGGAAGAAACACCGAAACGGACGACGTGATAGCCGACCGCCTTGCACGCTTTGACAAAGAGCTGTGCTTTGTGGAAAAGTACAACTATGTGCTGGTGAACGACTCCGTTACGGACACCGTTGCCGCACTTTCCGCGGTGGTGCGGGCGGAAAAGTGCCGTTTGCCGCGCCGCATTGATTTTGTAAACGAAGAATTTTTGAAATAAAACAAAGAAAGGTTATGAGAAATATGTTGTATCCCGAAATTTCAAAGCTTATGGAAGGTATGGACTCGCGCTATTCGCTTGTTATCGTTGCGGCAAAGCGCGCTCGTCAGCTTGCTTCCGAAACGAGCGACGATAAAACCGTTTCGCGCGCGATAAACGAAATTGCAAACAAAAAAATACACGTTGTACGCCACGGCGAAGCCGAGCAAAATTAAACAATGATTGCCCGAGTTTATATAAATACAGGCAATCTTAATATTGACAAACCGTTTGACTATGCCGTACCGCAAGAGCTTGAGGGCAAGGTGTGCCGCGGCGTGCGCGTGCGCGTGCCGTTCGGCGCGGGCAACCGCCCGCGGGAGGCAATAATAACCGAGCTTTCGGAAAAAAGCGATTTTGACAATTTAAAGCAGCTTTCCTCCGTGACGGACGCTTTCCCCGTGCTTACAAAATCGGCAATCGAGCTGTGCTTTTATATGCGCGAGAGCTGTTTTTGCACCTTTTACGAGGCGGCGCGGCTTATGCTTCCGCCGGGGAGCAATGCGCGCTTTGAAGAATGGATAAGCATAAAGAAGCCGGAGGTTGCCTCGCTCACTCCCGCACAAAAAAAGCTGGTTCGCCTTATAGAGGAGCAGGGCGGCGCGGCAGAGTCGGAACAAATAAAAGCCGCACTCGGGCGCGGGGCACTTTTGACGGTGCGCGCACTTGTAAAAAGCGGTATCGCCGAAAAAAGCTATCGCGATAAGCGAGCCGCCGCCGAAAAAACGAGAAGCGTTGTCAGCTATTGCGGAAGCTATGATATATACACGGCGGCACAATCGATAAGACGCGCCGCACCGGCACAGGCGGCGGTGTTGGATTTTTTGGCTGAAAACACTCAAGCTCCCGTTTCCGAGCTGTGCCGCAGCCTAAAGATTTCGCGAAAAAGCGTGGAGGATTTGGCTTTAAAGGGGCTTGTTAAAATACGCACGGTAGCTGTGCCGCGCAATCCCCAAGACGGGAAGGCGCGCCTCGCGGACAATCCCCCCGCACTTACAAACGAACAGCAAAACGCCGTGCGGGCGGTACAGTGCGGCGGCGAGGGCGTTTATCTTCTCCACGGCGTAACCGGCAGCGGCAAAACCGAGGTTTTTATGCGGCTTGTACATTCTTGCATAAACCGCGGAAAGCAAGCAATAGTGCTTGTGCCCGAAATTTCGCTCACACCGCAAATGACGCAGCGCTTCTATGCCCGTTTCGGGTCGGATATAGCCGTTGTACACAGTGCGCTTTCAATGGGAGAGCGGTTCGACGAATGGGGCAGAATAAAGCGCGGCGAGGCAAAGCTTATTATCGGTGCGCGCAGCGGCATATTTTCCCCGTGCGACAAGCTCGGGCTTATTATAATAGATGAAGAGCACGAGCAAACCTATAAGTCGGAGCGCACGCCCCGCTACCACACGCGTGACATTGCGCGCTTTATCGCAAAGCGTGCGCATATACCGCTGGTACTGGCGTCGGCAACGCCGTCGATCGAAAGCTACGCACGCGCAAAAAGCGGAGAATATACGCTTATAGAAATGAAAAAGCGGTTTAACGACAATGCTCTTCCCGCGGTTATGCTTGCCGATATGCGCAAGGAGCTTCGCGAGGGGAACAAAACGGTTCTCAGCCGTGCGCTTGCCGCGGAAATACAAAAGAACCTGCAAAACAAAGAACAAACCATTCTTTTTTTGAACAGGCGCGGATATTCCACCTTTGTGTCATGCCGCGACTGCGGGTTTGTGTTTATGTGTCCGTCGTGCAGTGTTGCTCTTACATATCATAAGGGTGACGCACTTTTAAACTGCCACTGGTGCGGTCACAGCGAAAAAGCCCCGTCCGAGTGTCCGGTGTGCAAAAGCAAGCGCATAAAAGACTTCGGCCGCGGAACGCAAAAGGCGCAGGAGCAAATAAAGGCGATTTTCCCCACGGCAAAGGTTGTGCGGATGGACGCCGATACCACAAGCGGAAAATGCGGGCACGAAAAGCTGCTTGAAAAATTTTCCGACGAGGGCGGAGATATTTTGCTCGGCACGCAAATGGTAACAAAAGGACTGGATTTCGAAAACGTAACGCTTGTGGGCGTATTGGCGGCGGATGCCGCCCTAAATGCCGACGATTTTCGTGCACAGGAGCGCACCTTTGATTTGATAACGCAGGTGTGCGGGCGCGCGGGGCGCGGGCAAAAGCCGGGGCGCGCCGTAATCCAAACCTACAGCCCCGAAAACAAAACGCTGCTTATGGCAGCCAAGCAGGATTACACAGCGTTTTACAACGAGGAAATTATGTTTCGCAAAGAGTTTTGTTATCCGCCGTTTTGCGACATTGTAAGCATAACGATAAGCTCCTCCGACGAAAGCGAGGCAAAACTTTGTGCGGAAAACACAATCCGCGAGCTTCGCGTTGCACTCAGAAGCTTTAATGTAAAGCTTTACGGTCCGTCAAAAGCACCTATGTACAAAGTGGACAAAAGATACCGCCGAAAAATTTTGATTAAGGCGGACAGCATAAGCGACAGCCTCCTTGAGGAGCTTCGCGTAATAATTCATTCCAAATACGGAAAAATAAAATCGGATTTGTCCGTTTCGGCGGACATAAACCCGATTTCCGTAACTTAATAAAGGAGATAACGGCTATGGCATTGAGAAAAATAAGAGAAATCGGGGATTCGTGCCTCAAAAAAAAGTGCAGACCCGTGGAAAAATTCGACGATAAGCTGCACATACTGCTTGATGATATGAAAGAAACGCTTGCTTCGGCAAACGGTGTGGGGCTTGCCGCGCCGCAGGTCGGCATTTTGCGGCGGGCGGTTGTCATCGACCTTGGCGCGGAAGAGGGCGTTTTGGAGCTTGTAAACCCCGAGATAATTCGCACCGACGGAAGCGAAACCGCACCCGAAGGGTGTCTGAGCGTTCCTGGAAAAGTCGGCGAGGTTGAACGCCCGACAAGTGCCACCGTGCGCGCGTGCGACCGCCTCGGCAAGGAATACGAGTACACCGGCGAGGGAATTATCGCGCGGTGCATTTGCCACGAGTGCGACCACCTCGACGGTATACTTTACGTTGAAAAGGCAATAAGATTTATAGAAGAAGAAGAGGAAGAGGACTAATGCGTGTATTATTTATGGGAACGCCGGATTTCGCACTGCAATCGCTGAAAGCCCTGTGCGAAAGCCACCACGAGGTTGTGTGCGTTATAACACAGCCCGATAAGCCCAAGGGGCGCGGCTACGAGCTTACGCCGCCGCCCGTAAAGGTGTATGCCGCAACGAAAAATATTCCCGTTTATCAGCCCGAAACGCTTAAAAACAATGCCGCGGAAGAAATCCTTTTGCAATATCGCCCGGACGTAATCGCGGTTGTGGCGTACGGCAAGCTTCTTCCCGAATATATTCTCGACTTTCCGAAATACGGGTGTATAAACATTCACGGCTCGCTTTTGCCTGCATATCGCGGTGCGGCACCCATTCAGCGTGCCGTGCAAAACGGCGAGCGCACAAGCGGCGTAACGTCGATGTATATGAACAAGGGACTTGACACCGGCGATATGATTTTTCACCGCAGTGTCGAAATTCCGCCCGATATGACGGGCGGCGAGCTGTACGACATACTTGCCCCGCTCGGCGGGGAGTTGCTCGTGCAAACGCTTGACGCACTGTTTAACAACAGCGCGCCGCGCACAGCGCAAAGCAATGCCGACGCAACCTATGCCCCGCCGATAAAAAAAGCGGAGGGCGAAATCGACTGGAACGAAAGCGCTCAAGCCGTTTTGAACAAAATTCGCGCGTTTAACCCGTGGCCTATGACCTACAGCTTCATAAACGGAAAAAGAGCTGTGTTCGACAGCGCGCGCCCTTGCGAGGGCACGGGCACTCCCGGCGAAATTTTAAAGGCGGAAAACGGCGAAATCGCGGTTGCCTGCCGAAGCGGTGCCGTGAGCTTTTCAGCCATAAAAATAGAGGGAAAAAAGAAAATGACCGCCGCCGAGTTTTTGCGCGGTCACAATGTGGAAAAAGGAATGTTTTTTAAGAAAGGATGAATTAAATGCTGTATTACGGTATGACGGACACGGGCTATGTGCTTGTGCTTATTGCGGCGCTTATTTCCGTAATTGCGCAAGTAAGGGTAAATTCCACGTTCAAAAAATATTCGTCAATGCTTACGGGGCGCAACCTTACGGCGGAGGCGGCGGCAAGAAGCATTCTGGACGCAAACGGGCTCGATAACGTTCGCATTGAATCGGTTTCGGGCAAGCTTACCGACCATTACGACCCGAAAAGCAACGTAATTCGCCTGTCGGACACGGTTCGCGGCTCTTCCTCCGTGGCGGCGGTGGGCGTTGCCGCGCACGAAGCGGGGCACGCCGTTCAGCACGCCGTGGGTTATGTGCCGATAAAAATAAGGAACGCCATCGTTCCCGTGGCAAGCTTCGGCTCGGTGGCCGGACCGTACCTTATTATGATAGGGCTTTTGCTTTCGGGAATGGGAATTGTGAGCGACGCTTTTCTTTACGGCGGCTTGTGGTTTTTTGCGGCGGCGGTGCTGTTTCAAATAGTAACGCTTCCCGTGGAGCTTAATGCCTCGGCAAGAGCGATAAAAATTCTTTCGGAGGGAATGTATCTCGAAAGCGACGAGGTGCCCGCCGTAAAAAAGGTACTTACGGCGGCGGCAATGACCTATGTTGCCGCGGCGGCTGTGTCGGTAGCGAATTTATTGCGCTTTTTAATGCTTGTCGGCGGAAGAAGGCGTGACGACTGATGGCACTGTCAAAGCCGCGCGAGGTCGCACTTTTAACGCTTGTTGCCTATGAAAGGGACGGCGCCTATTTAAACCTTGCCGTAAGAGAAAGGCTGCGCACGGTTTCCGACCCGCGCGACGCCGCACTTGCAACGGAGCTTTGCAACGGCGTTGTAAAAAACAAGCTTTATATAGATAACATTATTAAAAACATTTCCTCGATAAAAATAAAAAAGCTTTCGGTGTGGATTCACAACATTTTGCGCATAGGCATATATTCCTTGAAATTTCTCGATAAAATTCCGCCGAGCGCAACGGTAAACGAATGTGTGCGCCTTGCGAAAAGATACGGTCACTCATCATCGGCGGGCTATGTGAACGCCGTGCTGAGAAAAGCAATATCCTGCGGGGATTTTCTCCCCGAAAAAGGAAGCGAGGAATATTTTTCCGTAAAATATTCTTTGCCGCTGTGGCTTGTAAAGCTGTGGGCGCGCGACGGCTACGGAGAGGAGCTTTTTGCCGCGGTAAACACCGCGCCGCAAACCGTTGTGCGGAAAAATACGCTTAAAAGCGGCTCTTTGTCGAATTCGTTCGTGAAAATCGATACCGCGCCCGACGCATACATTTACAACGGCGTCGGAAGCTGTGAGAGCACAAAGGAATACTCGCTCGGGCTTGTAGCCGTACAAGACGCGGCTTCGCAAAGAGCCGTGCTCTCTCCCCCGCCGAAAAAAGGGGACAGAATTTTGGACCTGTGCGCCGCACCCGGCGGTAAAAGTGCATATATGGCGGCACTTGTCGAAAATACCGGCGAAATCGTAAGCTGTGACATACATACGCACAAGCTTTTGCTTATGCAAAAGAATTTTGACAGGCTCGGCGTAAAAAACGCCGCCGTAAAAGAAAACGACGCGGCAATCCTCAATGCGGATTTTGTAAATACGTTCGATTACGTATTGGCGGACGTTCCCTGCTCCGGGCTTGGCATAATACGCAGAAAGCCCGACATAAAATGGAGCAAGGAACATTCGGACACGACCTCTCTTGCCGCCCTGCAACGAAAAATTTTCGAAAATGCGGCACAATACGTAAAAAAGGGCGGCATACTGGTATATTCCACGTGTACGATAAACAAAGAAGAAAACGAAGACAACGTGCGGTGGTTTTTAAACAATCATCACGATTTTAAAATCACGGCATCGTGTGCGCCCGCGGGAACACAGCTTTTGTGCGGAAAGGACGGCACGGACGGGTTTTTCCGCGCGGCGTTTGAAAGGGTGTAAATTTTGAACATAGGCGATTTAAGCTTTTCCGAATTGGAGCAATATGTTTTAAAAATCGGAGAAAACGCTTTCCGCGCACGGCAGATTTTTAAATGGGTGCACGGCGGCGCGCAAAGCTGTGACGAAATGACCGACCTTTCCAAAAGGGTGCGTGCACGCATACAAGAGGATTTTGACGTGTTCTTGCCGCAAATATGCAAAAAGCAAGTATCGCGGACGGACAACACCGTAAAATATCTTATGCGAATGCAAGACAACAACACCGTGGAAACGGTTGTTATGGATTACAAGCACGGAAAGAGCATTTGCGTATCAAGTCAGGTCGGGTGCAGAATGGGGTGCAGCTTTTGCGCGTCCACCCTCGGCGGCTTGGTGCGAAATCTTTCTCCCTTTGAAATAGAGGGGCAGGTGCTTCGTGCGGCGCGCGATTTGGGTACTCGCATATCGAACATCGTTATAATGGGCATAGGCGAGCCGCTCGACAATTACGATAACGTAATTCGGTTTTTGCACAACATTAACGACGAGCGCGGCGCAAACATCGGTATGCGCCACATCACGCTGTCAACCTGCGGCTTGGCGGATAAAATCCGTGCCCTGGCGACCGACGCGCCGAGTATCAATTTGGCGGTATCGCTTCACGCCCCCACGGACGAGGCGCGCCGCGCCATAATGCCCGTGGCAAAACGCTTTACCATAGACGAAATTATGCGTGCGTGCGATTTTTTCTACGATAAAACACATCGGCGAATAACCTTTGAATATGCACTGGTAAAGGGCAAAAACGCCTCAGAGAAGGATGCCGCCGCATTGGCACATCTGCTTTCGGGCAAGAACTGCCACGTAAACGTTATCCCCGTCAATCCCGTGGCGGAAAGGGGAAACGTGCGAACAAGCATATATGAAACAAACAAATTTATGCAAGCTCTTAAGAATATGAAAATCAACGCAACGCTTCGTCGCGAGCTGGGGCCGGATATTGACGCGTCCTGCGGTCAGCTCAGGAACAAGACGGCAAATCCGCAAACAATGACAAATGCGTTGCACGGAGGTGAAGGGTGATATGGACTTTTATGCAATATCGGACAAGGGCAAGGTGCGCTCCTCTAACGAAGACTATGTAACCGTATTCGAAAAGGCGGGCTGTGCCGTCCTCATTTTGGCGGACGGTATGGGCGGCGCAAGTGCGGGCGAGGTTGCAAGCCGCGTTGTGGGTGAAAGCATTTGCGAATATATAAAAAAGCGTCTTTGCAAAAATATGTCGCCGGGGAAAATATTTTCCCTTTTGCGCGAAAGCATAGCCTATGCAAACACCGTTGTCTTTAATATGGCCGCCGCGGACAAAAAGCTCCGCGGAATGGGCACAACCGCGGAGGTGTGTATAACGGCGGGCAGTGCGGCATATGCCGCACACGTGGGCGACAGCCGCATATATAAAATATCGGCACAAAAAAAGCTGCTGCAAATAACACGTGACGACAGCCTTGTCGGGCATATGGTCGAAATAGGGGCAATAACGCCCGAGCAAGCCGAAACGCACCCGCAAAGAAACGTTATCACGCGCGCCGTCGGCATAGATAAATATGTAGACGTGCAAACCTATGCAATAGAGCTTAAGCCCGGCGACAGGTTGCTTATATGCAGTGACGGACTTACCGATATGGTAGACAGCGACAATCTTCTTTGTCTTTCAATCGGCGATACGTGCGAGCAGTGCGCGAAAAAACTTGTAAGCGCCGCGAACGACGCGGGCGGAATTGATAACATATCCGTTATTTTGGCGGATGCCGAAGCGCAGTGAGGAGGGTATTTATGGAAGGAAAGGTTTTGGGAAACCGTTACGAGCTGATAAGCCTTGTCGGAAAAGGCGGAATGGCCGTTGTTTATAAAGCAAAGGACAGAATGTTAAACCGCTTTGTTGCGGTAAAAATTCTGCGCGAGGAATTTAAAGAAAACGAGGAATTTATTCATCGCTTTAATGTGGAATCGCAGGCGGCGGCCGCGCTTTCGCACCAGAATATTGTGCAAATATACGATGTCGGCGAAGAGGACGGCGTGCATTACATTGTAATGGAGCTTCTTGAGGGAAGCACCCTGAAAGAATATATCAAGGAAAGCGGCGGGCATTTAAGCTGGCGCGAGGCGGCAAATTTCTCGATGCAAATATGCCGTGCGCTTGAGCACGCACATTCAAAGCACGTTGTCCACCGCGATATAAAGCCGCAAAATATACTGATTACCGACGGCGGCAAAATCAAGGTTGCGGACTTCGGCATAGCGCGCGCGGTAAACAACAACACCACGGTAAATTCTCTTTCAAATGCCGTGGGAAGTGCCTACTACCTCTCTCCCGAGCAGGCAAAGGGGTGCTATACCGATCATCACACGGATTTATATTCACTCGGCGTCGTTATGTACGAGCTGTTTTGCGGAAAATTGCCGTTTGACGCGGAAAACGCCGTAACGGTAATTGCGCGCCATATAAACGAAAATCCCGTTCCCCCGCGCGAGATAAATCCCGACATTCCGCAGGGAATAGAGGCAATAATTATGCGCGCAATGATGAAAGAACAGCGGCTTCGCTATGACAGCGCGGCGGACATTTTGGAGGATTTGGTATCCGTTTACCAAAATCCGTCAATCCACCCGTCCGAGCTTAATGCCGCACCGCAGGGCGGCAAGAGCGGCGGCGAAGCAAACATTCGACGTCGCACCGTGCAAAAAAAGAAAAAGAAAAAAAGCAAAAACACAGGGCTGACAGCTCTCGTGTCGGTAATATCCACCGTACTTGCCATAGCAATACTTGCCGGGGTGTATATGTTCTTCTTCTCGGGCGGCGGCGAGGTGGAAGTGCCCGACCTTGTCGGAATGACTTACGACGAGGCAATTCGCGAGGCGGCGCGCGCCGAAAAGGGCGACGTTACCTTTGACGTTACCGTTCTCCGAAGCGAGCACTCGGGAAGCGAAAAAGACACCGTTATATCGCAAACGCCCGAGGGCGGAAGCTATGTTAAACGCCCGCGCGAAATCAAGGTTATAATCAGCAGCGGTGCGGTTGTTTTGGAAATGGAAGACTACGTGGGAAAGGATTTCGACACCGTAAAGAAAAAGCTTGAAAAGCTCGGGCTTAAGGTAATAAGAAAAGATTCCGACAGTGACACCTACGCCGACGGGCTTATTGTGAAGCAGCTTCCCGCCGAAGGCACCGAAATGGCAGAGGGCGACGAGGTAACGCTCTACGTTTCTGAGGGAACGAAAAACACCGTTGTGCCCGATGTGGTCGGCAAAACCTCCGACGAGGCAATAGTTTTGATAGAAAGAAACAAGCTTAAAATAGGCAAGGTAATACTGTCCGCCGGCGGCGATTACAAAAAAGGACAGGTATTTAAGCAAAGTAAGGATGCCTTTGAAACCGTGCCCGTGGATACGGCAATAGATATCTACGTTTCAAACGGCGAAAAGGACAGCAAAACGCCCGATGACGACACCTCCGCCGACGGCAAAAAAACGAAGAAAACACTTCACCTCACGCTGTCCAACCTCCCGCGCGACCGCGAAAAGGTAAACATTCGCCTTGTGGCGGACGGACAAACGTTTTACGAAAAGGATTTTTCGACCGAAACGGGTAGTGCGGACATTTCGTTCGAAGCAACTGAAACGCTCAGTCTTGACGTATATTACGACGGTGTGTATATCACAACGAAAGAGGTAAAATATTGATTGCGGATAAAAAAGAATTGCACGGAGTTATAACAAAGGGCATAGGCGGCTTTTATTACGTAAGCACTGAAAACGGAACGATAGAGTGTCGTGCGCGCGGCAAATTCAGGCGCACGGAAACCGTGCCTGTACCGGGCGATATTGTAAGCGTTTTGTTAAACGACGACAAAAGCGGCAGTGTGGTAAAAATTTTTCCGCGGAAAAACGAGCTTATTCGCCCCGAGGTTGCCAACCTGGATATGCTTGTATTGGTTGTTGCCGCACGCAGTCCTCTGCCCGATTATATGCTTACGGATAAACTTCTTGTAATGGCGGAAAGTCAGGGTATAGAGGCGATGGTTTGCCTTAATAAAACAGACCTTGCCTCCCCCGAGGACGTGCGCGATTTTTGCGCTGTATACGAAAAAGCTTACCCCGTGATAAGCGCAAGCGCCGCTCTCGGAGAAGGAACGGACAAAATTCGTGACGCAATTTTCGGAAAATGCGTGTGCTTTGCCGGGCTCTCGGGTGTGGGTAAATCCAGCCTTATAAAAAAAATCACGGGCATTGATTTAAAGTGCGGAAGCGTCAGCAAAATAGAGCGCGGCAGACACACAACCCGCCACACCGAGCTTTTCCCCTTTAACGGAGGATATGTGTTCGACACACCCGGCTTTTCAATGCTTTCGGCGCAGGCGCTTCGGGCGGATATGCTGTGGCAATATTTCCCCGAGATAAGGGAGTATCACGGCAAATGCCGCTTTCGCACGTGCAAGCATCGCGGCGAGCCGGACTGTGCCGTGGAAAAAGCAATGCAAAGCGGCTTAATCGCACAAAGCAGATTAAAAAATTATACCGAGCTTTACAACAAGCTCAGCGAAATAAAAGATTGGCAAAGGAAGGGATAGGCTATGGTTAAAATCGCACCGTCCGTACTTTCGGCGGATTTTTCAAAGCTTGGGGAGGAAATCGCGCAAATCGAAGCCGCCGGGGCGGATCTTGTGCATATAGACGTTATGGACGGCGTATTCGTACCGAACATAAGCCTCGGTCCGTGCGTAGTGTCGTCGGTGCGACCGCACAGTAAGCTGTTTTTCGATTGTCATTTGATGGTGCAAAGCCCGCAAATGTATATAGAGCCGTTTGTAAAAGCCGGGGCAAACGGAATAACGGTTCACGCGGAATGTTGCCCCGACCTCGGCAGTATAATCAACAAAATACATTCCTGCGGCGTAACAGCCGCCGTGGCGGTAAATCCCGCAACGGATATTGAAATTGTGCGCCCCGCGCTCGGTAAAGCCGATATGATTCTTATAATGAGTGTGGTTCCGGGCTTCGGCGGGCAAAAATTTATGTCCGAGGTGCTTGACAAGGTGCGCGCCGTGCGCCGTATGCCCGGCGGCGAGAAAACCACCGTTGAAATCGACGGCGGCATAAACGAGCAAACCGCACGTGCCGCGGCACAGGCGGGCACGGATATTTTGGTTGCGGGCAGCTCTGTGTTCGGCAAAAGCTCCTACAAAGCGGCAATAGCCGCACTGCGCGGTGCGGCAAATGGAAATGAATAAGCAAAAGGCGGCACTGCGTTCCGAATGTCTTTCTTTACGAAAAACGCTTCCCCACAGGGAAGCTCACATAACCGATTTTGCGCATATAAAAGAATTTGCCGCGGCAAAAAGCGTTTTTTGCTATGTGTCATTCGGCAGTGAAATAGGCACGCACGCGCTTTTGGAGGAAATACTTTCCTCTGGCAAAACGCTTCTTGTGCCGAAATGCACCGACCTGTGCGGAAATATGTGTGCGGTATCGCTTCATTCCTTAAGCGAGCTTGAAGTGGGCGAGTTCGGCATATATTGCCCGTCGGGCGGCGATCCGTTCCCGCCCGAAAGCATAGATATTGCCGTTATTCCCGCCGCGGCATACGAAAAAAACGGAACGCGCCTCGGTATGGGAAAGGGTTATTACGACCGCTTTTTTGTGCACTGCCCCGCCCGCAAAATCGGGCTTGTGCACGCAAGGCTGGTGCTCGATTGCGTATTTGCGGACGAATGGGACATATCGGCGGATTACATTGTAAAATATTAAAGCATATGAAAATTTAAAGCGGCTGTAAAAATTCGTTTTTACAGCCGCTTTATTCTTGTTGTTTTTTATTTTAAGGCTTTTAAGCTTTCCGTAACCTTTTCGTACATTTCTCTGTACTTTACGCCCTTTGCCTTTTCTTCTTCTATCAGCTTGGCGGGGGCTTTTTCCACAAAACCGCGGTTTGCAAGCTTTTTCTCAACGCGGTCTATCTCCGCCTCCAGTCGCTCGCGTTCCTTGTTTAAGCGCGCTCTCTCCTTTTCCGTGTCGATAAGCTCGCCCATCGGCATAAAGATTTTCGCGCCCTCCACAACAACGCTTACCGCACCCTCGGGTACAACGGCGGCATCTCGGGCTACGGTTACATCCTTTGCGCCCGCAAGCTTTTCGTAAAACGGAATTCCGCTCTCAAAAAGCTCGGTATCTTCCGTAATGATAAACATACTTGCCTTTTTGGAGGGAACAACGTTCATCTCACTGCGCAAATTGCGCACGCTTTTTATTGCATTGCATATTACCGACATTTTCTTTTCCGCCTCGGGGAACGAAAGCGACGGCGTGTACAAGGGCCATTGCGAGGTAACAATGCTCTCCTCTCCCGTGGGAAGCGAGCAGAATATTTCCTCGGTAATAAAGGGCATAAACGGGTGCAAAAGCTTCAGCACACCCGACAAAACATAGCACAGTGTGTGCTGCGCATCAAGCTTGCTGTCGGTGTTTTCGCCGTAAAGTCGCGGTTTTACAAGCTCGATATACCAATCGCACAGCTCGTCCCATATAAAATCATACAGGTTTCCCAGCGCAACGCCAAGCTCAAACTTATCAAGGTTTTCCGTAACAGTCCTGACCACGCTGTTGTATCTTGAAATTATCCATTTGTCCGAAAGCTCGGGGTTTTTCGGAAGCGAGCAGTCCGTTACCTCAAGGTTCATAAGCACAAAGCGCGCGGCATTCCATATTTTGTTGGCAAAATTGCGGCTCGATTCCACACGCTCCCAATAAAAGCGCATATCGTTTCCGGGGGAATTACCCGTTGCAAGCGTAAAGCGAAGCGCGTCCGCCCCGTATTTGTCGATTACCTCCAGCGGGTCTATGCCGTTACCGAGGGATTTACTCATCTTTCGACCTTGGCTGTCGCGCACAATTCCGTGCAGGAAAACGTGCTTAAAGGGGGGCTTTTTCATATGCTCACAGCCGCTGAATATCATACGTGCCACCCAGAAAAAGATTATGTCGTAGCCGGTAACGAGCGTACTTGTGGGATAATAATACCCAAGCTCCTCGGTATTTTCAGGCCAGCCGAGCGTTGAAAACGGCCACAATGCCGACGAAAACCACGTGTCGAGCACGTCCTCCTCCTGGCGCACGGGTGCTCCGCACACGGGGCATACCGTTACGTTCTCTTTGCTGACAACCGTTTCCCCGCAAGCGTCGCAATAAAATGCGGGAATTCTGTGTCCCCACCAAAGTTGACGCGATATGCACCAGTCGTGCACGTTTTCCATCCAGTTGAGATATGTTTTCGTGAAACGCTCGGGAACAAAAGTAACCTCGCCGTCCTTTACAACGCGTATTGCCTCTTCGGCAAGCGGCTTCATTTTAACAAACCACTGGTCGCTGGTAAGCGGCTCTACGGTTGTTTTGCAACGGTAACATTCGCCCACATTATGCGCATAGTCCTCCACACGCAGAAGTGCACCGCACTTTTCCAAATCTTCAACGATTTTTTCGCGCGCCGCATAGCGATCGAGTCCTTCGTATTTTCCGCCGTTGGCATTTATTGTGGCATCGGGGTTCATTATGTTTATAACCTCGAGATTGTGGCGCAAGCCCACCTCAAAATCGTTGGGGTCGTGCGCGGGCGTTATTTTTACCGCACCCGTGCCGAAGTCCTTTTCAACGTATTCGTCCGCCACTATGGGAATTTCACGCCCGACAAGCGGCAAAATGCACGTTTTGCCGATAAGTGCGCGATACCTTTCGTCCTCCGGGTGCACGGCTATTGCGGTATCTCCGAGAAGCGTCTCAGGACGGGTGGTTGCAATTTCTATATAACCGTCCGCGTCGGTAAGCTTATAGCGAATATGCCAAAAATGCCCCGGCTGCTCGGTATATTCAACCTCCGCATCGGACAGAGCGGTGGCACAGCTCGGACACCAATTTATGATTTTGTTTCCGCGATAGATAAGCCCTTTTTCGTAAAGGTTTACAAACACCTCGCGCACAGCCTTGGAGCAGCCCTCGTCCATCGTAAAGCGTTCGCGCTCCCAATCGCACGAGCAACCGAGCTTCTTAAGCTGATTTATAATGCGGTCGCCGAAGCGGTTTTTCCAATCCCAAACGCGGTCCAAAAACTTTTCCCGCCCGAGGTCGTGGCGCGTAAGATTCTCGTTTACGCGCAGGCTTTCCTCCACCTTAATCTGTGTGGCAATTCCCGCATGGTCGGTGCCGGGTATCCACAGCGCACTGTAGCCCTGCATACGCCGATAGCGTATAAGTATATCCTGAAGCGTTTCGTCAAGCGCGTGTCCCATATGAAGTTGCCCCGTAACGTTCGGCGGCGGAATTACGATGGTGTACGGTTCCTTTTCCGGATCGGGCGAAGCGTGGAAATAACCCCTCTCCACCCATTTTTGATACAGCCTGTCCTCAATTTCGGACGGGTTATAGGTTTTTTCAAGATTTTTCAAGGTATCAAATCCTTTCAAAAATTATTCGCATGCAATCTAAACGGGCATTTCCCCGTTAATCTTTTTTTCGGCTGTGGGCATACCGCCGTATTCTGTTATTTTATCACACGACAAATTACTTGTCCACAACTTTTATTTTAAAATCGCAATTTATTGAGCCGTGCACCCGAAATGCTTTTTTCCGTGCAAAAAAACAGTGGATTTTTTGCACGGATTGTGATAGAATTATTAAAATACTGTTTTTCGGGGGTTTTTGTATGACGGTTTTTAACGCCTTTATTTTGGGGCTTGTGCAAGGGTTAAGCGAGTTTTTGCCCGTTTCAAGCTCGGGACATTTGGCAATTTTCGGGCATATTATGGGCATTGATACGGAGGCGGTCGGTCTTCTTTCTTTCAACATTTTATTGCACGTGGCAACTCTTGCGGCGGTGTTTATCGCTTTTCGAAGCGATATAAAAGAGCTTATTGCGGCGTTTTTTCAAATGCTGTCGGATATGCTTCGCAAAAGGGGGGCGCGCCTTTCGGAATATCCGTACAGGCGGCTTATAGTTATGCTTATTATAGGCACGCTTCCCGCGGTTGCGGCGGCGCTCACTCTCGGAAACATAATAGAAAATCCGCGGCTTTGGCAAATAGGCGTGTTTCTTTTTATTACGGCGGCGTTGCTTTTCGTAAGCGAGCGTATTCGCGGCGGAGATACGCCGCTCGATAAAATGAAGTATTCGCAAGCATTGCTTGTGGGCTGTTTTCAGGGCTTGGGCACGCTTCCCGGCATAAGCCGCAGCGGCAGCACAATCGTCGGCGGGCTTTTTGGCGGGCTTTCCAAGGAAACCGCCGTGCGGTTTTCGTTTTTGCTTTCGATACCCGCCATTCTCGGTGCGCTGGTGCTTGATTTAAAGGATATTTTTTCCGCGGGTGCGCAGGTCTTTTCTCTTCCCTGTGTGGCGGTGGGAATGCTTACCGCCGCGTTGAGCGGTTATTTTGCCATTAAATTTTTATTGCAAATCGTACAAAAAAGCAAGCTTGGGTACTTTGCGTATTACTGCCTTGCCGCGGGTGCGGCTTCCGTAATTCTTAATTTTGTTCTTTAATGCGGAGGGAAATCGATGAATAAAAAAACAACAGCAAAAAAGCCGTCGGGCACGGCTCGGAAAAAAGCCTCGCCCTCGGGCAAGGCATTGCAAAGCCGTTCTCCGCGGCAAGGCGGCAAGGCGCGCAGCACGCGCAACGCCTCCGTTTCCAAGCGGCTCAACCGCGAGGTTACGCGCATTGTGCTTATTTTCGCGTCGTTGGTGCTGGTGCTTTCGTACTATTTCAACGCTTTCGGCATAATAGGACGTTTGTTAAAGCTTTTGGGCTTTGCGCTTTTCGGAGTTGAGGCTTATTTCGCTCCGATTTTGGTTATTGCGGCAACGGTACATATCTTTTTTACGGGAACGCTTTCGCCGCATAAGCACAGATACGTTTTTGCCTCCCTGGGGGTAATGTGCATAAGCGCGCTTCACACGCTTTATTATTACACGCACAACACCGCCCTGTTTGACGGCGGCACGATAGAAACAATTTACCTCAGCAGTGTTGTCGACGCGCAGTCCGGCGGGTTTGTCGGGGCGCTTCTTTCAATCCCCTTTTGCGCACTTGTGTCACCCGTCGGCATATGCGTGATTTTGGTTTGCCTTATGCTCATATGCTTTGTCACGGCAACAGGGCTTGAACCGCTGACGCGCCTTGCTCGGCTCATAGGCTCGAAAATAAAGCTTTTTGCCGAGGATATTATGGACGAGCGCGAGGCCGCACAAAAAGCCGCCGATGAGGTAAAAATAACGGGGGCTTCCGCGGAGGACGCACCCCCGCACGACGAAAAGCACAAAAAGAAGAAAAAGTCCATTCCCGAAAAAGAGGTCGCCCCCTCCGAGATTGAAGCGGGCGGCGAGGCGCAGGAGTTTAAAATCAACGTTTACGACAAAAAGCCCGTCGCTGGGGCGGAAATTCCCGAGGATGTAAAAAAGCTTGCCCTTGAAAGCTCGGGCGGCACCGAAAAAAAGAAAGAGGATAACACCCCCATAGAATTGACCGACGAGGATATCGACAACGACTACATAGATTACACTTTTCCCCCCATCGACCTTTTGCAAAAGGACAAGCCCGCGCAAAGCGGGGGCGACCGTCCCGAAGATTTGCGCACCCAGGCAAAAAAGCTGGTTGAAACACTGCACAGCTTCGGCGTGGAGGCAAAGGTGCTCGAGGTAAGCAAAGGACCGAGCGTAACGAGGTTTGAGCTTCAGCCCTCGGCGGGAGTTAAGGTGAGCAAAATCGTAAACCTGGCGGATGACATTGCGCTTAACCTTGCGGCGTTCGGCGTTCGCATAGAAGCGCCCATTCCCGGCAAGGCGGCCGTCGGAATTGAAATCCCCAACAAAACCACCTCCGTTGTTTGCCTGCGCGACGTTATCGACAGCGAGGAGTTTAAGAATTTCAAGTCCAAAACAGCTTTTGCAATGGGCAAGGATATGTCGGGGCAGGCGGTTGTGTCCGACATTTCGAAAATGCCGCATATGCTTATTGCGGGCGCTACGGGCAGCGGTAAGAGTGTGTGCATAAATTCGCTTATAACAAGTATTCTCTACAAAGCCGATCCCAACCGCGTAAAGCTTATTCTCATCGATCCGAAAGTTGTTGAGCTGGGCGTTTACAACGGAATACCGCACCTTCTTATCCCGGTTGTTACCGACCCGCGGCGCGCGGCGGGTGCGCTTAATTGGGCGGTACAGGAAATGGTTAAACGCTACCGCACCTTTGCCGATTGCAACGTGCGCGACATTAAGGGCTATAACGAATACGCCGCCCTAAACGGCGAGCGTGAAATGGAGCAGATTATTATTATTATAGACGAGCTTGCCGACCTGATGATGGTCAGCCCGCACGACGTTGAGGACGCCATCTGCCGTCTTGCGCAAATGGCACGTGCCGCGGGTATGCACCTGGTTATCGCAACACAGCGCCCCTCGGTAGACGTAATCACGGGTCTTATCAAGGCAAACGTGCCGAGCAGAATTGCGTTCTCCGTTTCCAGTCAGATTGACAGCCGCACCATTTTGGATATGGGCGGTGCGGAAAAGCTCCTGGGCAAGGGCGATATGCTGTTTTTGCCGATGGGCGCAAGCAAGCCCAAGCGCATACAGGGAGCTTTTGTGTCCGATAAAGAGGTTGAGCGTATTGTGGAGTTCGTAAAGCAGGGTATAGACGTTCACTACAACGAGGATATTATAGAGCATATCGAAAACGGCGCCGAGCAGGATGCCGCCCCCGCGGACGATTCCGCGGCGGACGAGCTGTTGCCCCAGGCGATTGAAATTGTTGTGGAAAGCGCTCAGGCAAGCGTATCACTTTTGCAAAGAAAGCTCAAAATCGGCTATGCACGCGCGGGGCGGCTGGTCGATCAGCTTGAGGAGCGCGGCATTATCGGACCGCACGAGGGCAGTAAGCCGCGCAGAGTTTTGATGAGTCGCGCGGAATATTTGGAAATGTGCGCCAATCCCACCGACGAGGAGTAGCCGTTTTCCCCGCGCGCGGTGCGCAAAGCAATCGAAAAATGCTTGCACGGGGCTTTTTTGGGCGTGTGCAAGCATTTTTTTCTTGACAATCCTCTTTTGGGGTGTTATAGTTAAGTGTGAATGGAGGCGTTTTGTATGTGTACGACGGATTCTGCGGCGTCGTTCGCTTCCTTCAGTGACGAGCGTTTGGTCATTGCCGCACAAAACGGGGATGACAGAGCCTTTGAACAGCTTTTGGACAGGTATCGCAGCTTTGTGCGCGGCAAGGCATCGCCTTATTTTATAGTCGGCGCGGATCGCGACGATATTATCCAGGAGGGTATTATCGGCTTCTTTAAAGCGGTGCGGGATTTTCGCGACGGGCAGGGCGGCACGTTTAAAACCTTTGCGGAGGTTTGCGTGTTGCGTCAGATTTTGACCGCGGTTAAAAATGCAACCCGAAAAAAACACTCGCCGTTAAATTCATATGTTTCGCTCAACAAGCCGCTTTCGGGAGAGGATGAAGCCTCCTCCTTGGGCGAGGTGCTTGCATATGATGAGAACCGCAATCCCGAGCAAATAGTTTTGGAAAAGGAAAAGGCGGGTAATCTCAGCAAAAAAATGAACGAAACTTTGTCCGATTTTGAGTTGGTGGTGTTGTCCTACTATCTTAAGGGGTACGGCTATACCGACATTGCGGACAAGCTGGGGAAAGAGGCAAAATCCGTTGACAATGCTCTCACACGTGTGAAAAAAAAGCTTGAAAGGATTGCCGCTTCCGCGGAATGATTGCTTGCGGGTGTAGCTCAATGGCAGAGTTCCTGCTTCCCAAGCAGGCTACGCGGGTTCGATTCCCGTCACCCGCTCCAATATTTATGCTATATGCCTGTTTACGGCGTGCAAGCCGTATGGGGTGAAATATTTTTAAGCTAAGATAAGGAGATCGAAAATGTACGAAGACAAGACACTCGTCTGCAAGGATTGCGGACAGGAATTCGTGTTTACCGCGGGTGAGCAGGAATTTTACGCTGAAAAAGGGTTTCAGAACGAGCCCCAGAGATGCAAGGAATGCAGAGTTGCAAAGAAGGCTGCATTGAGAGAAAACAGAGAGATGTATACTGCTGTATGCGCCGAGTGCGGCGGAGAAGCAAAGGTTCCGTTCGTTCCCAAGAACGACAGACCCATCTATTGCAGCGAATGCTTTGCCAAAAATAAGTAATCTCCTTTACTTAGGGATTATCTGTTTGTTGCGAAAGTGCGAGGTTGCGGCATATGCCGCAACCTCGTTTTTTCTTTTTATTCTTCTATCGGTAAAATTATCTGCGTTATGAATTTTGACGGGTCGTTGTGTTGCGGCGGTCCCTCAACATAAATGTGGCGGCACGTGCCCCGTATTTTTATATTGCGTTCTTCGGCGTAAGCCTTGAGCGCCGCTCTTGCT